>JBDSGI010000260.1:0-6679 GCA_039919035.1 Opitutaceae bacterium | reverse complement strand
ATGCCGCCTTGCAGGAGCGAGCGCTTGCGGCCGCGATGTCCGCCGGTGCTGCCCACCGAGGCCCAACTACTGAAGCCGGGACCGGTCGATTCGTCCTCGGCGATGCGTTTGTCGGCGGGGCCGGTGTTTTCGGGGCCGTTGTCAGTCGTGAAGACGACCAACGTGTTGGCCGCGAGGCCCAGGCGGTCGAGCGTGGCGAGCAATTCACCGATGCGCGCATCGGCGTGCGCGATGACGGCGGCGTAGATGCGCTGCGCTTCGGTTTGGAGGTGAGCGAACTTCGAAAGGTATTCCGGCTGCGGGTAGTGCGGTGTGTGCGGCTCGTGGACCCAGAGGTTGAGGAAGAATGGTTTTCCCGCCGCGTGGCTTTCCTCAATGAAGGCAATCGAGCGCTTCACATCGTCGTGGACGGGCAGCTGTGGTCCGGGGCTGTTGTAGGTGCCGGTGGCATCGTAGCCGTAGCGCGCCGGGAGCGGCGCATCGGGCACCATGATGTTGCTGAGATGCCATTTTCCGAAATGCGCCGTGGCGTAGCCGGCTTGCTGCAGCAGCCGCGGGAGCAACACCGCCTTCGGATCGAGCCAGTCGGGCATGCCGCGCTGCACGTGACTCTCCACCGTGGCGAAGTGCCCGTGAATGCTGAAACGCGCCGGAAACTGGCCGGTCAATATCGCCGCGCGGCTCGGCGAGCACACGCCGCTCGCGACCGTGAACTGGCGGAAGTCCGTGCCGCTGGAGGCGAGTCGGTCGAGGTTCGGCGTCTTGAGCCACGGATGTCCCCGCGAACTCAGGTCGCCCCAGCCCCAGTCGTCGGCGAGGATGAAGACGATGTTGGGCCGGACGGGAGCCGGCGACGGTTCGGCGGCGGTGGCGGCAAGGGAGCACGCCGCGAGGGCGGCTCCGAATACCCGAAGAAAAAACACGGGAAGCATTTTGGTTTAGAATTCGAGCGCCGTTGTCAGGATGAAATTACGCGGGCGGCGCAGTTCCCACAGCACCGGGACCACGTTGGTGGACGGGCCATAAGTGCCCTGCGAGTCGTAGTCCGACTTCACCAAGCGGGGCGACTGCCAATCGGGGAGGTTTTGCACGTTGAGCTGCACGCGGAGGTTAAACCGACCGGAGAGCCGGCACTGGTAGGACACCATCGCCCCGATGTCCCAAAATTCCTTCCCCAGGATCGGCTGGGCGACGTTCAGGATGCCGGTCGGCGCACCGGCGGTGTCGGGGAAGCGCGCGTAGCCGACGGTGTTGGCGCTGCGCCAGCGGAAATTGCCGCCCACCGACCAGCCCTTCAGGCGGCCTTCGTGAAAGACGCGGGTGACGAGTCCGTTGAATGCGTATTTGCCGTTGCGCGCGGTCGTGATGCCCGAGAGCGCCTGATCGTCGAGATAGCCTTTTTCCTGGGTGTCCGTTTGCTGGGTGAGGTAAAGCGCGTCCGCGGTCGCTTGGGCCCGCGCGGTGGAACTGGCGGGATCGAGATCGAAGAGGGCCGAGCGCTGGCCGGCGGCGACCTGGTTGAGCTCGGTCGCGAACTTCCGCCACGTGCCGAGCCCCTGATACTGCGAGTCCGTGGAGAGGTAGCGGCCGAGCGCCAGCAGATGGGTGCCCAGCGTGTTCGTATTGCGGCTGCCCGAGAGCGCCATGCGCCAGTCGCGCGAGGGGTTATACACGACGTTCATCTCGTAGCCGTCGGCCTTGTAACTCCAGGTGTCGGACACGTTGCCCGTGTCGACCGGGTAGAAATTTTGCTCGGCCAGCCCCGTGAAGTGCGAATCACCCGTGTCTTTGTAGTTCGTCCGCAGGCGCGTGAGGATGTTGCGGAGCGGGGTGACGCTTCCGTTGGCGTTCCGCGCTTGATCGTCGGCCGAGGTTTCGAACTTGGTCAGGCCGATGTTGAGCTTGTCTTTGAACAGGGAGAATCGCGCTCCGTATTCCTGGGTTTGGCCGGCGGAGTTCGGAGCCGATTCGCCCAGCGCGTTTTTCCAGGAGGCGTTGCTGACGGGCAGGAAGTTGCTCGAGCGATTGTAGGTGAGTGACAGCCACGGCAGCGCGTGCAGGACCGCGCCGTAGGTGCGCGAGATGCCGTTGGCGACGATGGCCGGATTGGTGTCGAAGGGCAGGTCGTCGGCCAGCGTGTAGTATCGCCTCAGCGGGTCGGTCGCCGAGCCGGGCACGGCGGCCAGCGCGACTTCGCGGGTGGCGGTGGCGGCATAGCTCCTGGTGTCGTCCTTGCGGTAGCCCGCCACCGTGATAAGGCGTTCCTTCAGCCAACGGGCCTGCCAACCGAGCGAGGTGGATTTGTCCTCGAAACGATTTTTGATCGCGCCGAGGAACGACTGGCGGCTGAGGTTGATGGGGGCCCGTTCCGTCGCGCTCGCGCCGAGCAAGGTCGGATAGCTGGAAAGCAGGACGCGGTTGTTGAAGAGCTGGTTCGAGTCGGGCATGACGGGCGCCTTGCCCTCCACGAAATACGCGCGGGTGCGAATGACGTTGGTGGCGTTGACCGCATCGCCCGACCAGCCGGTGCGGCCGATGGTGGCGAGGTTGAAGATGCGGGTGAGGTCTTGGGACGCATCGGAGCGGCTGAATTGGTAGAGACCGGCGAAGCTGTGTTTGCCGAGCCAGCGGTTCCGTTGGGTGAGATCTAGTTCGTAGGAAAGCGTGGCGCGATATTCGTTCGACTGGTTTCGGACCGGGCGAAACTGCATCTGGGCGTTTTCGGCGTAGGGCACGAGGTAGCCGGGATTCAGCGAGCCATCAGGCAGGTAGCGGTTGGGATCGATGGTGATCGAGGTGAAGTTGTTCGGATCGAGCGACTGATGGTATTTGGCGATGTTGCCCGCCAGTTCGAGGTAGAGCCCGGTCGCGAGCTTTTGCTCGACCAGCAACTGGGTCCAGCGCCCGTGCTGTTTGCTGGAGGGATCCGCCCAGGTGCCGCCGTTGAGATTGGCGTCTTTGCTCAGCCCGAGCATGGCCCACGGGTCCTGCGACTGGTAGTTGGCGCTGGCCTGCCCGCCGAAGGTCGCCACCTGCAGCTGGCCTTGATAGCGCGTATTCACCATCGGGTTGGCCAGATTCAGGCCGACGATCCAAGTGGGGGTCTGTCCGGTGATCTGCGCGACGGCGTTCTTGGGGTCGAAATCGTTTTTCGAGCCCACAAAACCGCTGGCGTTGGTGACGCCCGGCGCGACCGGGATGCGGTTGCCCTTCGCGTCCACGTAGGCGCGGGTCGCCGTCCAGGTCTGGCCGTTGGGGAGAAACTCGATCGTGGGCTTGCCGGCCGCGGCCCAGCGCAGGGCGCCGCTGTTGAAGCCCCACATCTGGCTCGAGGCATTCGTGCCCAGCGAGTAGCTCTCGTGGTTCAGCGTGAGCTTGGTGTTCTCGTAGGGCTGGGCGGTGACGCCGAGGGTGACGCGCTCCTGATCCTTGCCCTCGAAGCGGCGAAATTCCCGCGACTTGTCGTGCAGGAGATTGAGGCGGAAGGCCAGTGTGTCGCGGATGAGCGGCTGATTGTGATCGATCGCGACGCGTTGCGAACCCCAGCGGTCGGTCTGCAATTGCAGGGCGGTTTTCATGCGCTGCAGCTGGGCGCGCTTGGTCGTGGTGACGGCGACACCTTGGGGATTGCCCACGCCAATCAGCAGGGCGTTGGGCCCGAGGGCGAGGGTGAGGCGCTCAAGATTGTAATTGTCGGTGGGTTCTAGCGCGCTGAAAAAATCATGGGAGATCGACTGGTTGCCGGCGTTCGTCACGAAACCGCGAATGGAATACGACTGGCCGGTGCCGAAGCGCATCTGCGTTCCGCTGGCGCGATTGGCGTCGGTGTTGTCGCCTTCGACGGCGTCCACGCTCGGGGTGTAAAGCAGCGCCTGCTCGAAGGAGTTGACGGCGAGATCTTCGAGAAATTGCGGCGTGAGGACGGTAAGCGAGGCGCCGACATCGCGGAGATCGGTGCGCATGCGTGTGCCGGCGAGGGTCTCGGTGGCGGCGTAGCCATTGTCTTTTTCCGACCCGACGGTGAACGGCGAAAGCACGACGGTGTCGTTGGCCGGAGGAGCGGGCATCGCGGTGGTCTGCCCGTGGACATCAGCGGCGGCCAGCAGTGAAGCAGAGAGAACGGCGATGAGCGTGGGGTTTTTCATGGTTTGAATCTGGTCGGCTGGCGGTCGCGTGCAGCGACGACGGGGTGAAACGAAGCCTCGGAAAGCGTGGTCGAGGGTGGGGACTAGCGGAATAAAATGGCAGCCCGGCGGCGAAGCGGTGGCCTGCGGGGTTGCCGTGAGGGAGGGGTAAGGGAGTGAGGTCCGATCACGTGAAGTATGCCACGAAGAAGCGAATGGAACCATCCCGTGAACACGGGGTGGGGAAAAGCGGGCGATGAGGGAAAGTCGGAAGCGGCGGCCTCGCTTTCCGGAGCGACGGGTCCCTCGTGGCCCGGTTGGGCCGGCCGTGCTACCTTTCAGAGTTGTCGGGTGCTTGGAGGGGCTTCCCGGTCGGGAACAGGCCCAGGAAATAGGCTTGGTTGACGGCGGCCGGTGCATTACGCACGCCCAGTCTGCCGTAAATATTGGTGATGTGATCGTCGACGGTCGCGTAGCCTCGAACAGGATCTTCGCATCCGAGAAATCGGGACTGCACGCCCCGTCCACGCGCAGCACTTCGGGGATGCCGAAATCACCGGCGAATGCCTGTGGCACGGTGTCGCTCTGGTCCACAGCGTGGAGGTGCAGTTGGTTGACGCGATGAACCGAACCCAAATCGATCGTGATGGCCGGCGCATTACCCAGCTCGAGCTGGCTGAGATACGCAACGCTCCCTTTCCCATCTGCGGCCGCCATCAAATACGGCAGAACGCCGTCGGTCGCATAGGCCTCTGCCCAGCCCGGGACGACCGAGGGCAGGCTGCCGGCGGAAGACTTCACCGGTTTGCGCAGCGCCACGTTTTCCCGGCCGCTGAACGCAAGGATCTCCGCGAGCTGGAAAACGTATCTGCCGTCAAAGGCGCGCCGCGAGAGCGTCAGCGCCTCAATCCGAATCCATGAAACCCGCCGGCTGCCACACGGTATGACCACGGGCGCGATGCGCGGCAGCAGTCCGGACTGCCAAGAGAATTCGGCGATGATTTGGCCGTCGCGATCGGAGCCGGTGCCTGCCCGCACGCGCCACGCCTTGGGAAAACCATCCGCTTGAAACCCGCTGGCCGGGTCGCGGCGGATCGTGGGAACGACGACGATCTCGTCGAGCGGGACGGCCGCTCCCAGATCAACTTCGATCCATTCCGCGTGGTCCTCCGTTTCGTGAGAGTGCGAACGGTAGCCGATGGCGCCGAGACCGCTGCCGAGGCTGTAGGTGGCGATGGTTTTGAGCTGGCCGTCGATTTCGCGCCTGCGCTCTTCCAACTGATGCAACGAAAGCTCTGGCAGCGGCACTGCAGCGGAAACTGCCGGTAAGATTCCCAGCAGTAGGGCGGGGATGTATCGTGCGGGAAAACGGCGCAAGCGAAAGGGGGTCTGAAGATTGTCAGTCAATGGGGCGGCATGGTCTCGCGCAGGTAGTCTTCGAGGACCGACATCAGGCTGCACGAGTGAGGGGGAAAGACATTGCGAAGAAAAGACCGTCGCCGG
This sequence comes from Opitutaceae bacterium, assembly GCA_039919035.1. Taxonomy (GTDB): domain Bacteria; phylum Verrucomicrobiota; class Verrucomicrobiia; order Opitutales; family Opitutaceae; genus ER46. Next base: position 1,052 of record JBDSGI010000260.1, on the reverse strand, counting down.
CGACTTCATGCCGGACGTTGGCCGGTGTGCAACCGTGACTTGCGCCCGGCGGACCAAGCGGTGGTCCCGTTCCCGACCCAGATCCGCAACGGCACCACGGTGTTGTTGGTGCCGGGGTGCTTGCGTTCGGTGGTGTGCGTGCGGCCGACCCGAAGCTAGGATTCCTGCACGACTTCATCGAAGTCGCGCGCCCCCGGAAACGAGCCTCGCAGGCAGAACCTCAACACTGGCTTATGCGGCTGCACCTCGGCGGCAAACCACTTGGCGGAATTGGACCAGGCGAATCCACGGGCAGACCATTGGTCGCGATCGAGGGCGATGCTACGGCGTCGCGGCCTTCGCCGGACCGGGAAGGTTGATGAAACCGCCAAACGGATTGTTGACCCACACGGGCGTGACGAGGCCGCGGTTCCACTCGGCGGAGGCGGCGGCGAGGCGCGCGGCGACCGCAGGATTCTCGGCGGCGACGTTGCGCTTTTCGCCGCGGTCGGCAGCGAGGTCGTAGAGTTCGGGCGCGTTTTTGTAGGTGCGCAGCCACTTCCAGTTGCCTTCGCGCACCGCGAACGCGTCGCCGCCATCCATGCGCCAGAAGAGCCGCGCGTGCGGAGCGGCTTTGTTTGATCCGTTGAAGAAGGGCAGGAGATCCACGCCGTCGAGCGGCGGCAGCTTGGGATCGCGTTTGGCGCCGGCGGCGGCGAGCGCGGTGGGCAGCACGTCGAGCGAGATTACGGGGAGGTCGTAAACACTGCCGGCCGGGACGCGGCCGGGCCACGAGACGACGAAGGGCACGCGGATGCCGCCCTCGAACACGTCGCCCTTTTGGCCACGCAGGGGATTGTTGATCGAGGCGTTGGCGTTGCGCTTGGTCATCGGGCCGCCGTTGTCGGAAAAGAAAAACACGAGCGTGCGCTCGCGCTGGCCGGTGGCGTCGAGCGCGGAGAGCGCGCGGCCGACGGCTTCATCCACGGTCGCGACCATCGCGGCGTAGGTGCGGCGGCGTTCGTCGTCGATGTGGGCGAAACGCTTCAACATGTCTTCACGTGCCTGGAGCG
>JBDSGI010000259.1:0-4219 GCA_039919035.1 Opitutaceae bacterium | reverse complement strand
GGTGCGATGTTCGAGAACGGTTACATGACCGGGCTCTACGAACTCGAGGGTGAGAAGATGGGCGCGGTGCAGAGCTGAGCATCCGCTGCGCCGCGGCGGCGGTGTTTCAGCGTCACCCGGGGCGGGGTTGGGGCGTTTCAGTGTGACGATTCGATCACGGCGCGACCTTGCCAACGGGGCGTGTGCTGCCTGAATCGTGAACCGTGGCCGACACGCCGAACCTAGACCGAACCCAGCCACTGCCGCCGATGGCGACGGTGTTTTTTTCCCGCTACCGCCTGAAGACGGAACTGGGGCGCGGCGGCATGGGCGTGGTGTGGCGGGCGGAGGACACCAAACTCCACCGCGATGTGGCGCTCAAGTTTCTCCCCGAACTCGTCGTGCGCGACCGCGAGGCGATGGCGGACCTCGCGGCGGAGACGCGGCGGCTGCTCGATCTCACCCATCCCAACATCGTGCGCGTCTATGATTTGGTGGAAGACGGCGAGCGCGCCGCCATCAGTATGGAGTTGGTTGAGGGTGGATCGCTGGCCGAGCGGAAATTGCAGCAGCCGGATCGGTGTTTCACCACCGCGATGCTCACGCCCTGGATCGCGCAACTCTGCGCGGCGCTCGACTACGCGCACGAGAAGGTCGGCATCGTCCACCGCGACCTGAAGCCACTGAACCTCCTCCTCAACGCGCGTGGCGACTTGAAGATCGTCGACTTCGGCATCTCGCGCAGCCTGCTCACCAGCGGGACGAGGCTTTCGACCGATTCGCGGGCGGCCTCGGTTTCGCTCGGTTACGCCGGTCCGCAACAGTTACTCGGCGAAACCGCCGCCGTGACCGACGACATCTATTCGCTCGGCGCCTCGATCTACGAGCTGCTCACGGGCAAGCCGCCCTTCTTCGAGGGCGATATCATGACGCAGCTGCGCGAAGTGGTGCCGCCCACGATGAAAGCGCGCCGGGCCGTGCTCGGGGTGACCGGACGCGAGCCGATTCCCGAGGAATGGGAGGAAACAATCGCGGCGTGCCTCGCGAAGAAGGCGGCCGACCGCCCTCGGACGGCCAGTGAGGTGGCGGAGCGGCTCGGGCTCCCGGTGGCGGCGATTTCACAGACGAGCGCGCGGGCCGGCTCGCCGGTCGCGCGGCGGAAGAGGCGCGTGCGGCGGCTGCTGGCCGTCGCCGGAGTTTTGGCGGTGGCGGCGGTGCCGGTTTATCTTTGGCTGGAAGACACGCCGGAGCCGGTAGCGCGAGGGACGGTGCCAGCCTCAACGGGAATCCCGGGGGATTTTCGCGGACTCGTGGTCACGGTGACACCGCCCGACGCCGGTGCGCAGGTTTGGATCGGCAAGGCGGCCAGCAAACCGGTGCCGATCGACGGCCGGGTGGGCGTGACCGAGTTGGACGACGGCGAGCACGAACTCACCGTGCGGGCCTCTGGCTACAAGACCTTCACCGGCACGGTGGAAGTGCAGGGAGGCCGGGGATTTTTCGCGGTGAAACTGGAGCCGATTTACGGCGCGCTCCTCGTCGTGGGCCGGCCCGGCACGTTGGTCACCGCCGTGGGCGAGCGTGGTCGCGAACTGCCGGTCGGCACGATCCCCGCGAGCGGCCAGTTGGAGGCGGACAAAGTCCTCGTGCTGGGCACCTATCTTTTCAAATTGACGCATCCCGACTGCGTCGAGGCGCAGGTGCCGAAGGCTTCGCTGGCGCTGGGCCGGGTGACGCGCGTGGCGCCGGTGCAGGCGGCGGCGCCCGGAGAGCTGGAGGTGTTCTCTGCGCCCGACGGGGCCGAAGTTTCGATCAACGGCGTCAAGGCGGGCGTGACGCCCGCGACGCTACTCAATCAGCCGAGCGAAAAGCCGCTCGCGGTCGACGTGTTTCTTGCCGGCTACGCGCGCAAAAAACAAAGCGTGCAGCTCAAGCCGCGCGAGACGCTTACGCTCGATGTCGGCACGCTTGTGCCAGTGGCGCCCGGGATCGAATTGCGCGGGCTGCCGGCGGCGTTGAATCCGCCGCCGCGGGGCGCCGTGCGGATCGATGGCAAGGCGATGCCGGCGCGCAAAGGCGGCCGCGTGGTGGGATTGGAAGTCGGCCCGCGCACGGTGGAAATCGTCCACCCCGATTACGAGCCCTGGAAACAAACCGTCGAGGTAGTCGACGGCCAGCAGGTGCCGGTGCCGGTAAAACTCGTGCCGAAGCCCGGCGAACTCACTCTCGCGGTGACACCGGCGGTCGCTTTCACGCTTACCGTCGGGGGCAAGCCGGTCGCATTGACCGACAATCGCGCGTCGTTGCCGGCCGCCGAGGAACTCGCGCTCGAATTCTCCGCGTCGGGCTTCAAGACCACGCGCACCAAGGTAAAGCTCGCGCCCCACGGCAAGGAGACCCTCGCGGTCACGCTGGAGCGGGCGCTCACGGCGGAGCCCGGCCAGCCGTGGACGATTCCGGGACTCGGCTTGCTGCTGCTGCCGGTCGCACCAGGTTCGTTTGCGATGGGCAGCGAAGTCGGTGGCTCGACCGAGCGCTCGGGCACGCAGGTGGCCATCACCCAGCCGTTTTGGCTCGGCAAGACGGAGGTTACGCAGCGCGAGTGGAGTGCGATGGTGGGAGGCAACCAGTCGCGCCGGCCCATCGATGATCTGCCGGTGCAGAATGTTTCCTGGGTCGACGCGATGGATTTTTGCCGGAAGCTGACCGAGCGCGAGCGCACCGCCGAGCGCCTGCCGCCGGGTTATATTTACACCCTGCCCACCGAGGCGCAGTGGGAATATGCCTGTCGCGCCGGGGAGAAGGGAGACACACCCGCCAGCACCGGTGATATCGCTTGGCACGAGGGCAATAGCGCCGCCAAACCCCATCCCGTAGGCACCCGCCAGCCGAACACGTGGGGTTTTTACGACATGCTCGGCAACGTCTGGGAATGGTGCGCCGACTGGCACGCCAACAAGCTCAAGAGCGGCAGCGTCACCGACCCAAAGGGAATTGCGTCGGGAACGGAACGGGTGCGACGCGGTGGCAGCTACGTGCTCAAGGCTGACGTGCTGCGCTACGGCCTGCGCGGCAAGGCCGATCCGGAATACCGCACGGCCAACCTCGGCTTTCGCCTCGCGCTGGTGCCGGAGAAGTAGCGCGGATTGGGCGGGAGCTCTCCCGGAAAAACGCTTGCGGGGCGCGGCGCGCGGTCGCATTGAAAATTGCGTGAGCCGGTGAGGGCGCGACGCACGCCGCCGCTTCGCGCAAAAACTACTTCACCCATGGAAACGCCCCGTGTTCGTCCGTTCCTCGCCCCGCTCGCCTTTGCCGCCTTTTTTGCCATCGCCGCCCAGGCGGCGGTGCCGGATTACAAGCTCGGCGAGATCGCGCGCGAAGATGTGATCACACCGGTGCCTCTCGTGGTGCTCAATCCCGAGGCGACGGAGGCGCTGAAGCAGAAGGTCGCGCAGCAGGTGCACCCCATCGTCCGGCACGCCCGGCCAATATTGGCCGAGGCGGAGACCGAGATGCACGCGGCCATCGCCGCGGCCCGCAAAACTTTTCTCGAGGCGGTGAAGGGCGCGCCGCCGGACTCTCCCGCGTTTGCGGCGGTCGCGCGCCAGATTGCGCGTCAGTCGCCCAAAGATCTGCCGTTCGACCAGCTCGCGCCGCTCTGGGCCCGCGGCGTGGATGACGCGGCGTTCGTCGAAGGCCTGCTCAAGCCGGTGCGCGAGGCGATGGCCCAGCCGATCATGGCCAACAAAAACGATCCGGCGGTGGCGACGAACCAGCCTGTGCGGCTCGTCGTGGTGAAAAAGGCCGACGAGATTCCGTCGGTGCGCGAGATCGAGAGCACGGGCGTCACGGTTACGTCGGGTAAAATTCTCAGCCTGTGGCGGGCGAAGCGGCTGGCGGAGACGCATTTTCCCGGCGGCCAAGAAGCGGTGGGCCGCTTCGCCGCCTCATTTGTGCGGGTGAATGCCTTCCTCGATCTGCCGCTCACGGAATTGTGGCGCGCCCAACGCCTCGACGGCGTCGCGGTTAACGACACCTACGAGACCGCGCAGATCATTGTAGCCAAAGGGCAGCCCATCGATCGCAAGGCGCTGGGAGCGTTGGCGGCGATGCGGGAGAAGAGCCTGATCGGCACCCTGCAAAACAAGTTGGAGCAACAGCAGTCCGTCGCCGGCCAGCTGCAGCGCCAGACCAGCTGGATTGTGGCGGGCCTTGGCCTCGTCGGTGTCGCGCTCCTCGT
>JBDSGI010000258.1:0-3119 GCA_039919035.1 Opitutaceae bacterium | reverse complement strand
ACCGACTACGTGTTTTTGCCGGCAAGCGCTTTGCAACTGTCAATTTTTCGTAAGCGGCGGCCTGGCCAGCCCTAACGCGGAGGTTCCGAAAATCCCGGGCAAAAGATATTCACAATCGGTGCGCCCTGCATGGAAAGTGCGGTAATGTAGGCCATGAGCACCTCAATCTGCCTTCCATTCCGCCGCGCGGCATCCCCTTTCGCCGCGCTTTTGATGGTGATATGTCTGGCCGCCGGCCCCGCTCAAGCGGCGAGTCGCTGGGCAACCCTCGAAGCCATTCATAATTTGGAGAACCCTCGAAACCTCGCCCGGCCGGGGGCACACGGCGAACTCGGCGCGTATCAGTTTCGCTCAAGCACTTGGCGCATGCACACGACGACCCCGTTCCACCGCGCTCTTGATCGGCAGGTGTCGGACATCATTGCGGTGCAGCACTACGAGTGGCTTTCCAAGAGCCTCGAAGCCGCGCGCCTCCCGGCGACGACTTACAATATCGCCCTCGCGTGGAACAGCGGGCTCGGCTCGGTGACGGCCGGTCGCTCGCCGGCCAGGGCCCACGACTACGCGCAGCGGGCGGCCAACTTGGCGGCAGGTTTCGACGCGTCCCGTCCGCAGTTGCTCGCGGTCAACCGGTAAGAGGGCGAGGCTGGGGTTCGAGATTCGCCTTGGTCGGCCGGCTGCCGCCGACCAAGCTGCGGTCGCACATGACCCCACGTTTCGCGTTTTTCCAAAAACGGCTGCTGCCGGCGGCAATTTGTTTTGGGCTGGCTTGGGTCTTGGCGCAGTCCGAGTGGCTGCGCCGGATTGAAAACCTCACGCTGGATTTTCGCACCCGTTTTCGCGTGTTGAGCCAGCCGCCGCCGGATCCGCGGGTGGTGGTGATCGGGATTGATGACGACAGCCTGCAGCGCTTTGGCCGCTGGCAGGACTGGCAGCGGCGCAAACACGGCCTGCTCCTGCACGCCTTGGCGGCGGCACCCGAGAAGCCGGCGGTGGTGGGCTGGGATATCTTGTTTCCCGAACCCACGCCCGACGACGATCATTTGGTCGATGGGGCGCTCGCGCTGCCGGGCCGGGTGATTTTCGCGGCGTATGTGACAGATGACCAGCCCGTGGGACCGACTGAGCCGGACGAACTCGCCCCCGATCTCACGCAGCCCATCACTCGGATCGAGGGGGACACGGCCGCGCTGTTCTCGGCCCCGTATGCCCTCCTGCCGGTGGCGCCGCTGCGTTCGGTGGCACTGACGGCGTTCGTCGATACGCCAGCCGGCAACGATGGTGTGCGGCGCACTGTGCCCCTGCTTGTGCGAATCAAGGACCGGGTTTTTCCGAGTCTCGCGCTGCAGAGCGTCCTGCGATTTTGGAACCTGACCGTCGCCGATATGCGGGTGCGGCTGGGCGACGCGATTTACATCGAGGGCGGCGGGATTAAGCGCCGGATTCCAATCGATGAGAGGGGACGTTATCTCGTCAACTATCGCTACGTGATCGCGGACTACCTCGCGCACGGGCAGGCTCCGGGCCACGCCCAAGTGGCGATCGGGTTTCAGGAAAAATATGTCGAGCGCGCCCAGCCCAGCGCAGTGGTGCCGAATCTCGGCGGGAAAATCCTGTTGATTGGTCTGGTCGCACCGGGGCTGTCCGACAATGGCCCGACTCCGCTCTCCCCGGAGACCCCGTTGGTGTTCGTTCACGCCAACGTGGTCGGCAACATCCTGAGCGAGGACTACGCGCGACCCGCGCCGCCGTTCTGGGTGTGGGGCGGAGCCTTCGTCTTTGGCGTGCTCGGCATGGGTTTGATTTCGGAACGTCGTTTGCGCGAGCAGGCGGTCTATGCGATTGGCCTACCTCTCATTTTTGCCCTGATGGCGACGCTGGCCTGGAGTCACGCGAGTCTGGATATTCCCCTGGTTGGCCCGCTGCTCGGTTTCGCTTCGCTCCAGATTTTTACCATCGCGCGGCGCGTGCTGAACGAGCAACGGAAGCGCGAGGAGATCAAGGGCATGTTCCGGACTTATGTTTCGCCCGACGTGGTGGAGCAGTTGGTCGCCTCCGGCCAGCCGCCGCAACTCGGCGGCCATGAGCAGGAAATCACCGCGTATTTCAGCGACATTCAGGGCTTCTCCTCGTTTTCCGAAAAGATCCCGCCGGGCGCGCTCGTCGAGCTGATGAACGAGTATCTGACGGCCTGCACGGACATCGTGACCGAGGAACGGGGCACGCTCGACAAATACATTGGTGACGCAGTGGTGGCGATGTTTGGCGCGCCGATCGCTTATCCGAATCACGCCTATCGCGCGTGCCGCGTAGCCTTGCGGGTCCAGGCTCGGCTCGCGGAGCTAAGGGCGAAGTGGCAGGCCGAGGGCGGCAAGTGGCCGGAGATTGTGACGCAGATGCAGTCGCGCATCGGGCTGAATTCCGGCCGTTGCGTCATTGGCAACATGGGCAGCCGGACGCGTTTCGACTACACGATGATGGGTGACAACGTGAACCTCGCGGCGCGCATGGAATCCGGCGCGAAGGCATGGGGCGTGTTCGCGATGTGCACAGAATCGACGAAATTGGGCTGCGAGCAGTATGGCGGCGATCAGGTGGTTTTTCGACCGTTGGGCCGGATTCAAGTGAAGGGGCGCAAGCAGCCCGTGGCGATATTCGAACTGATGGGTTTGCGCGAACAGCTCGCAACCTCGACGCACGACTGCGTCGCGCGATTTAGCCATGCCCTCGACCGTTACTCCGCGCGCGACTGGGCCGGAGCGATTACGGGATTTCAGCGCAGCGGGGCGGTCGAGCCGAACCAACCGGGCCGGACTGCGGGCGTGACGAACAATCCGTCGCTCGTCTTCACCGAGCTGGCGCAGAAATATCTGGCGGATCCTCCGCCGCCCGATTGGGACGGGACGTATGTAATGACGGAGAAGTGAGCCGAGACGGTTAGCCCGGAGGGCGCGTGTCTCGCACCCGCCGGTCCTGGCTTGTCGCGCCCCGGCGTCTGCCAGACACACGGCCTAGCGGCCGGCAGCCCAGAGCAGCCCGCGGGAGACGAGGCCGATAAAAACCGGGTCCTGCCAGGTGGCGTTGCTGTGGCCGTAGGTTGTGCCGAAGACGCGCGCTCC
>JBDSGI010000257.1:0-5825 GCA_039919035.1 Opitutaceae bacterium | reverse complement strand
AATTCTTTGTCGTGCCCGCGGCGGGCCGCACGGTAGGCGCTCTACTCAGAAGGCAAACGTCGTCGTCACGATCCACTCGCGCGGCGTCTGGAAACGGTAGTTGTAGGTCTGGCCGGCGGCGTTTGCGGTCTGGGGCAGGATGCGCTGGTTGTCGAAGAGGTTGTTCACGTTCAGCTGCACCGAGACCGTTGTCTTGCGGCCGAGCCATTCGACGCGGCGGCGGTAGCCGACGTTCGCATCGGCGATCGTGTTTGACCCGGAGTAGATCGGCGCGCGGGTCGCGGGATTGGTCGAGGTGTTGCCGAGGAGCGTGCCTTTTCGCCAGCGGACGCCGGCGCCCAGCGAAAATCCCTTCAACCAGTCCTCCTTCCCGGCAAACGTGTAGTTGGTCCGCACATTGCCGCTCCACTTCGGACTGAGCTGCAACTGCGTGCCCTCGACATTCGCATAGCGGTTGGTGATATAGTTGTCGACGGTGGCGAGTTCGCTCTGGACGAGCGCGGAGGTCGATTGTTGGAAGAGCGGGCGGTGCTCGTCCATGTAGGCGCGGACGGACTCGGCGACGTTGGTCCAACTGGTCTTGTTGGTGGAAAGGTTGGCCAAGAGCCGCCAGTTGGGCGTGACGTTGGCGACGACCTCACCCTCCCAACCCTGCGAGTCGTTGTCGTAGTTGTAGGCGTTGGCCGTGACGAGTTCCTGATCGCGCCGGGCGGCGGTGATGACGCCGGTGGTCGCGAGGGTGTTCCAGATATTGTTGAGGCGGTCCTGGATGTTGCCGGTGCCGACGTTGGCGCTGTTGTTTACGACGGAGGTTTGGTAATACGTGAGCCGGGCAACGACGCGGCCGCCGAGGAGGCCAAGTTGCCCCCCGAGGTCGTAGGTCTTGCCGTTAGGCGAGGGCACGGGCGAGCGGGGCAGCGTGAACTGGTTCAGCGCGGGCAGCGCGAAATTCGTCGAGTGATTGCCGAAGACCGAGAACCAGTTCGTGACGTGCAGCACGGCGCCTTGCGAGAGCGTCTTGCCATCGACCTTGTTTGTCGGGCCATTGCCTGTGCGCAAGAATCCCGTCGTGAAACCGCCGACGCGCTCGGTGCCGCGCACGCCCTGGCTGAGCTTGCTGTAAAGGTGATCGCGGCGCGTGCCGAGCGTGACGACGATGCGGTCGCGCCAGAATTTGCTCTGCGTCGCGAGCATCCAGGTGTTGAGGTAGTAGCGGTTGTAGCTCGGTGCGGCGGACGGGGTGAACGCCACGCCCGGCAGCGTCGTGAGGCGGAAATCGGCGAGCGCGACGTTTTCGACCGGGCCGTTGAAATCGAGGTAGGTGCGGCGGCGAATCTGGTTGGTGGCATCCTCGGGCGAGCCGGGCGTTGGCGGGGCGTCGACCTTGGTCTCGATGAGGGTCGCGCCGCGCGTCTTCTGCTCCCAGTGCTCGGCCATGCCAGCCAGCTGGTGGCGGCCGAAGATTTTTCCGAGGTCGGCCAGGTAGGTGGTCGTAAAGCGCGCGTCCTGTCGTTGGTCGGATTGGATGCGTCGGCGGACGATACCTTCGATGTAGGGCAGGCCGACGTAGGGATTGGCGCGCGGGCCGGTGGGCAGATTCAAGATGAGGCGACTCGGGTCGCCGTAGATCGTCATGTCCGGGCCGTTGATGTCGGCCTGGTCCGAGTGATAGACCTGCTTGGTGACGGCAAGCTCGGCGAAGAAGTCGCGCCGAATTTCGTGGCGGAGGAGGCCGGTGTTGTTGGAGAATTTCGTGCTGTTGAAGGTGCCCGGCCCCTGCAGCACGGCGCGCCGGGGAAACACGGAAAAATCCTGCAGCATGGGGATCTGCGTCGTGTCGGTGAGCAGGTTCGAGGTGCGACCCATGTTGGCGAAATTGTAAACGGTGGGCGCGGAGTCGTTGGAGATCGCGACGAGATAGGGCGTCGTGCCGATGCGGCGGACGCCGCGCGCATCGACGGTGTTGCTGGCAAACGCGTCCTGCGTCGGGCTGCCCGCGGCCATCCAAGTGGTGATGTGATCCTGGCCGATGTAGGGCCGGGGGCGGCGGAAGTCCGACCGCGCGCCCTCACTCTGGAAATCCAGGGTCGTCTTCGGCGTGGGCTTGTAGCGCAACGCAAGATAGACGCGCTTGTTGTTGGAAAATTCCCATGGGCGCCAGCCGAGGCGGTGGTCGGCGACCGCGTCGAGCCGCACGGCGAGTTTGTCGCGGATGATGGGTTGGTTGAGATCGATCGTGCCGCGGAGCGCATCGTAGGAGCCGACGCGCACGGTGGCGCCGACGATGGGGCGGCGCACGTCGGCGGTGCGGGAGGCGATATTAAAGCTGCCGCCGGCCTGGCCGATGCCGAAGAGGATGGAGTTGGGCCCGCGCGCAAACTCGATGCGCTCGGTGTTGTAGGTGTCGATTTCGTAGATGTAGGAGAAGAAATTCACCGTGCGGCCCGACGATGCGCCGCCGGAGGTGGGCAGACCCCGCACGGTGATACCGGTTGTCGGGTTCATCAGGCTGTTACCGTTGGGCAGGGCGCTGATGTAGCCGACGTCGGCCTCGACGTTGGGGGCGTATTTCGAGAGTTCCTCGACGGAGGTCGCCGCGATGTCCTGGAGAAATTCGCTGGTGAAAACGGTGATGGCGGCAGGCGTGTCTCTGAGAGCGGCGCTGAGGCGCGAGCCGGACGCGGTGTTTTGGCTGAGGTAGCCGTTGTCCTTGTCGGCATTTACCTCGAACGGCGTGAGGACCAGCGTGTCGGTGGGCGCGGAACTATCGCTGGGCTTCGGGCGGTCGCCCGGCGCGAGGGGCGCCACCCGGGGGGCGTTTGGGCGTTCGGGGCGGGTGAGGGCGAAGGCGCCGGTTTTTTCATCGGCAGTCACGATGAGATCGGTGCCGGCGACGAGTCGGTTGAGCGCTTCCCGGGCGGTGAACTCGCCCCGCAGTGCATTGGTTTTCACGGCGCCGAGGCTGTCCGTGGAGAAGATGACGCCGCGTCCGGATTGCTCGGAGTAAAGCTTGAGTGCGACTTCGGCGGGGCCGGCGGGCACGTTGAAGGTGCGCTTGGCCTCGGCGGCAAACAGGGTGGCGACCGAGAAACAGAGCGCGATCAGGCGACGAAGGGCGGAGCTTCGCCAGTGAGATGAAGGGGGAGATGGCAGGGTGTTGATCATAGGTCGGGGACGGGCGGTGGCGGGAGCGCACCGGGTCGTCGCAGCCCAAGATGCGCGGAACCGATGATCCGTTTACGACAAAGGGGGAAAAAAGTGCGCGGGCCGTTAGCGGCGCAGCACGATCAGGTCGGAATCCTCGTTCGAGTGCCGCAGACCAAAGGTGGTGCCGAGCAGCCGCGCAAAGCCCTCGGGTTGATCGATCCAAAAGACGCCCGAGACGCGCAGCTGCGCCAAGGCGGGGTCGGCGAACGTGAGCTGGCGGGTGTTGCTGCGATTGAAAAGCGCGACCGCGTCGCCGAGCGGTGTGCCGGAAAACTCGACGCGGTGTTTGCGCCAAGCGAGGGCCCGGGCGAGTTCGGCGGGCTCGACTGCGGCGGGAGGAGGCGGGGTGGCTTCGCCTGCGAGTGGCACCGTGACGCGCGTGCCCGCCTCCGCATAAATTGGCATGGGGGGCGGGACGGGCCCGTCGGGGGAGCGGAGCGTGGATCCGAGGAGGGCGCGGGCGACGGCCACGCGGCCTTCGTTGACCAAGACGTCGACCTGGGCGTCGGCGACCGAGACAGAAAACTCGGTGCCGACCGCGCGCGCTTCCACTCCGCTCGCAGTGACGATGAAGGGGCGCGAGGGATCTTTTGTGACTGAGAAATGGGCCTCGCCGCGGAGGAGCGTGACCTCGCGGCGGTCGAACGAGTAGGCGACGACGATCTCCGCGCCGGCGTTGAGTTGGACGACGGAACCGTCGGCGAGGAGCTGGCGCTCCGGGCGTGCGACGATGGTCTCGCCGGCGAGGGGTGCAGATGCGGCTATTTTTTGATCGGGCGAGAAGAAAGGGAACGCCGCCAGCGCGAGGGCGGCGGCGGCGAGACTTCCGGCGAAATAGGTGAAGCGGGTGCGGCGGGCCTGCCGGCGCGTGCGGGCGCGGGCGGCGAGTTGAGCAATGATCGGGGCGGCCTGGCCAATGAGGCGCGGGCGGTTGAGGGCGCCCCACGCGGCGTCGAGCTCCGCGACGGCCATCTGGTGTCGGCGATCAGCAGCGAGCCAGGCGTCAAACGCCGCCTGCTCGGCCGCGGTGAAGCCGGCGTCGCCCCGAGCGAGCCAGGCGGCGGCCTGATCGGCGGGGGCGCCGTGGGTAGGAGGAGTGGCGGGCGGGCTCATGACTGGAGCGGGCGTTCGACGCCGTGTTGACGGAGAAACTGGGCGCATTTTTTCATGCCGCGGGCGACCTGCACGCGCACCGTCTGGTCGGAGAGTCCGAGCCGGGCGGCGATTTGCTGATGCGAGCAGCCGTGGAGCGCGCGGAGGATGACGATCTCGCGGCAACGGGCGGGCAGGCGATCGATCGCCTCGGTGGCGAGGGCGAACTCCTGACTGACACTGGCAGTTTCGGCAACATCGGCGGTTTCATCCAAGACGCCGAACGCGGGCATTTCATCTACAGGGAATTCGGCCAGCCGGCGGCTGCGCCGGAAAGCGCCGATGACGACATTGCGCGCGATGGCGAAGAGGTAGGACTTGACGGACTCGATTTGGCCGAGGCGATGTGCCTTAACGAGGCGGAGGTGCGATTCCTGCACGACATCGTCGACATCGGAAAGAGCGGGAAACTGCTTTTGAAGATAGGCGCGGAGGAGCGGCTCGTGCGGTTGCACTTCATCGGCGAACCAGCGGGCTTGATCGGACTGGGGTAAATCCACGGCGCGGACCTTTGGCCGCGCGTGTGGCGCAGCTCAAGTCAGATTTCGTGACGCGCGCGATCAGCGCGACGAAACGGGGCGATGGTGTCACCGGTCACGATTTCTTGGCGGGGCCGGACTTCGCTTTCTTGGCCGGAGGCGCGGTGGCGGTGAGGGGTGCGAGGTTGTCGGAGGGCTGGTTCCAGAGGCGATAGGGATCGTTCAGGCGGCGTTCCTCGGCGAGGAGGAGGTCTTCCATTTCCTTCAGCTTGGCGGCGTGACGCGGGTCGCTGGCGAGGTTGGTCTGGGCGGGTTTGGCGGCGCGGTGCTGCGGGAGAAACTCGTGAGGATTCTCCGCGAGGTTGAAGAGTTGGGTTTCGCGGACGGCGCCGTCCATCACGTCGTATTTGATGAGTTTCCAATCTCCCTGTTTCACGCTGCGCAGGCCGGGCTTGGTGCCGCCGCAGTAGGCGCCGTAGAGGACGTCGCGGACGGTGTCGCGTTTGCCCTCCATCACGGCGCGGAAACTGAGTCCTTCGTTCGACGCGGGGGCGGGAATGCCCGCGAGATCACACACGGTGGCGAGAGTATCGAGGAGATAGATATTTCCCTTGGCGCGGGTGCCGGGCTTGATGCCGGGGCCGCGCACGATGAAGGGCACGCGCCACGAGTGTTCGTAGAGATTTTGTTTGCCCTGGAGGCCGTGCCGGCCGACGGCGATACCGTGGTCGGCGGTGTAGATAACGTAGGTGTGATCGAGTTCGCCCATGGCTTCGAGGCGCGCGAGGACGCGGCCGATCTGGGTGTCGATGTTCTCGCTGCACGCGAAGTAGCGGCCGCGTTCGTTGCGGATCGTCACCTCGTCGCGGCGTTCCCAGACGCCCTCGACGGTTGTCTCGTCGCGCAGCCCGGGATGGCCGTGGGGAAACGGATGCGCGGGGAGATAATTGGCGGGCAGCGGCGGAGCCTTGGGATTGGCCGCTGGGA
>JBDSGI010000256.1:0-2590 GCA_039919035.1 Opitutaceae bacterium | reverse complement strand
CCCGCCCTCCATCATGAGAAAAATACAATTCTTCGCCTTGGCCGGCAGGTGGCCGGGGCGCGGGGCGAGCGGGTTGGCTTTCTCCGCGGCGTTGGCGGAGGAGGATAGGAGCGCGGAAAACGCGACGCTGCCCAGACTCGCCCCAAGGCTGTAGAGAAAATCGCGGCGGGTCGGCGCGTGGAGCGCACGTCCGCCGGCGCAGGGGAAATAACGGCTAGTCGACATACACAAATTCGTTCGAGTTAAAGAGTGCGAGGCAGACATCGGCGAGGGCGCGGGTGTGGAGTGGGACATCAGCCGGCTGGAGGTCGGGCACGAAGTCGGCGTAGGCGTGCAGCGATTCGCGGAAGGCGAATTTTTCGCCGGTGTTTTCCTCGACGGCCTCGCGGCGGATTTCTCGCGGCGGCGAAATGCGCGCAGGTTTTTCTGCCTCGATGAGACGCTTGATCGCCCGCCAATGCGCGAGGCACGTCTCCGTTTCGGCGGCGGTGGGTTTCCGCGCGAGCGTGAGGGCGAAGCAGCGCGCCACGGCGGCGGCATCGGTGGTCGTTTCCTTGGTCGCGCGCGCCGCGAGCGCAAGGGCACGGGCGTGGCTGGCGTGGCTGTTGAAGAGGCTGAAGGCCTGTGGCGTGATCGTGGAGGCCTCGCGGCGTTCGCAGGAAAAATCCGGCGTCGGTTGGTTGAACACTTCCATCGCGGGATCGGGCAGACCACGGACGCGCAGCGCGTAGAGGCTGCGGCGGTGGCGCTCGGCGGGGAGCGGGTTGGGCGTCCACGCGGCGGCAAAGGTGCCCATAACTTGGCGCGGTTGCAGCGCGGCCTCGAGGTTGATCTCGGGGCGGTTGGGGATGCCGCCGAGGGCAGAGTTCAGCTCGCCGGTAGCGACCAACATCGCGTCGCGCATTTCCTCGGCGGTGAGCCGGCGCGGCGGGAAAGCGGCGTAGCTCGAGCCTTCGGGATCTTTTTCCACGAGGGTTTTTCGGTCCGGGTAAATGGAACCGCGGCGGTAGGCGGCGCTGGTGACGATGGCGCGCTGGAGGGCTTTGAAAGACCAGCCTTGTTCGACGAACGTGGCGGCGAGCCAGTCGAGCAACTCGGGGTGGGTCGGCTTTTTTCCCGTGCTGCCGAAATTATTCGGATTACCCGCGAGCGGCCGGCCGAAATGCCAGAGCCAAACGCGATTCACGATCGCTCGCGTTGTGAGTGGATTGCCGGCATCGGCCACCCATTCGGCCAGCGCACGGCGCCGGCCCTCGATCGCGTCGGTGATGGCCGGCGGCGCGACGGAATGAATGACGCTGAGCGCGCCGGGCGAAACTTTCTCGCCCGGTGAAAACGGATCGCCGTAGGGCAGGATGCACGTGACTTCGAGTTCGCCGGCGGTGGCACGCTCGGCGGGCATCCGCACCGGCGCGTTGATTGATTTCACGTCGGGCGTGCGGCCGTCGTGGACGGCGAGCGCGAAGGGCTCGTAGCGCTCCAGCTGCCACTTCAGGCGTTCGAGGCCTTTGCGGGCGACGCGCTCGTTGCCGTAGTCCTGCGGGGTAAAGCCTACGAGTTTCGGGGGAAACTGGTCCTCCGGGAGGCCGTTTTTTGTCAGGGTGGCGCGCGCGAGGTTAAAGACACCGTTGAAATCGCGACGCCGCTTCCCGCCTTCCTGGGCGCGCGCCGCCACCACGGCCTCGCGCCAAGCGGTCGGATCGATTTTCCTTTCGGCCAGCCACGCCTCGGCGGATTCGAGCAGCTGTCGGTCGAGACGCTCGAGGGTCGCGAGGTGTTCGGTGCGGCTTTGTTCGAGATATTTTTTCTCGTCGAAGCCGGCGGTGTTCTCCGTCGGGAGAAACGCGGCCACTCGCTCACTGAGCTGCGTCGTCGCGAAAACCGCCTGGATCGAATAATAGTCGCGCGTGGGGATCGGGTCGAACTTGTGATCGTGGCAGCGCGCGCATTGCAGCGACTGCGCGAGAAACGTCTCGCCGACGGCGTTGGTGACATCATCGAGGAAGCGCTGGCGGGCCACCTTCGCGACTTCCATGCCGGTGAGTTCCCAAGGTCCCATGCGGAGAAAGCCAGAAGCGACGAGCAACTCGGGATTCGCCGGGTCGATCTCGTCGCCAGCGACCTGTTCGCGGATGAAGCGGTCGTAGGGTTTGTCGGCGTTAAAGGCGCGGACGACGTAATCGCGGTAGCGCCAAGCATTGCCGCGCTCGTAGTCGTTGGCGAAGCCAGAGGTGTCGGCGTAGCGGACGACATCGAGCCAGTGCTGCGCCATGCGCTCGCCATAGTGGGGACTGGCGAGCAGGCGGTCGATGAGCGCGCGCACCGCCGCATCGGGATCGCGCACGTAAGCGGGCGCGAAGGCGGCGACTTCTTCCGGCGTCGGCGGGAGACCGGCGAGATCAAAGGTCGCGCGGCGAATTAACGTGCGGCCATCGGCGGACGGCGCAAGCGACAGGCCGGCGGGGAGCTGGAGAGCGAGCAGCGCGTCGATCGGATTTTCGCCGTCGCGCAGAGTAACAGCCGGCTTCCGCACCGGTTGGTAGGCCCACAGGCCTTCGGGCTTGTAGCGGCGATTGGTCCAGTCAGCCGA
>JBDSGI010000255.1:0-2539 GCA_039919035.1 Opitutaceae bacterium | reverse complement strand
GAACTCACCGACACCGGTCGCGCCCGCCTCGTGCGCCGCGAACGGAATCCCTTCGCCGGTTGTCCCGCCTGCCCGAATCGCCCGGACTGCCTCGCGCTTTCCCCCATTCCGACCCTGCTCTGGCAATGGCAGCGCACCGGGGTGCTCGACCGTCAGCTGCGGCTCACCGTGCGCGGCGAAATCGTTTCGTGTTTCCTCGGCGCCGAAGGCCTCGCGCTCGCCGCCGCGCTAGAAGATCGGCGCTACCCGCTCGACGACCTGCTCTTCGACGCCGCCAATCTCTACGCCAACGACCGCTTCGCCGGCACGAACCCTCGGATGCTCGGCCGCCTCGCCGACGTCTGCACCCGCGCCTACCGCCGACTCACCATCGACGGCTGGCTGCACGAGGGCGTGCCCCTGCAATACGGCTCCGGCGCGAGCGAGGCCGTGCGCGCGCTCGTCGCCGAGGGCGCGCGCACCCGCGAGATCCTCGACGAGATCGAGACCGCCGGCCGCGGCGATCTCGACCGCCTGCTCACCGAATGGCGCAGTCTGCTCCGCCAAATCGTCGCGGCGCCGCCGCTCGTGGGGGACGGCGCCCCGATGACCGGCCGCGATCACTTTATCGCGGAACGTTGGGATGAGTTTCGCTCGCTCGCCCGCCATGGGCTCAACGAATCACCCGTCGCCCCCCTCCCCGCCCTGCCGCCGCTGACCGCCGATCAACGGCGCTTGATCAACCACAGCGTGCTCCGCAATCCGCGCCCGGCCCCGCCAGGCCGTTCCCTCGCTGCGCGCTAACGCGCGTCCCCGGCCGCCCACCCCGCGAACAAATCCTCGCCGAGCACCGCCCGAATCTGCCTATCCATTTCTTTCCGCGCCCGCTCCCGTTCCGCGAGCGCCTCGCGCGCGAGATCGAACACGAAACCATAGCGATCGTCGAAGTCCCGCCGGATCCGAAACACCGCGCGGCGCTGCGCCTCGGTCGCCGCGGTCGCCCCAAGTCGCGCGGCCACGAGTTGACCCGTCGACGATTCCCGCAACTCGAAATCCTCCAGCTCCCGCTCGTCCAGCACCTGCGCGAGGTCGGCGCGCTGCTCCCGCTCGAGCAATGCCAGTCGCCGCAGAAACACCTGCGTCTCGCCAAAAGGCCCGGGCCCCGCCGCACTCGCCGCCGCCACCGCCGCCAGTTCGTCGGCCACGCCCTTTCGGATCGCATCGTAGTCGGCGCGGATGTTTTCCACCCGCGCCGCTTTCTCCGCCGCCGTCAGCGCCCGCGGCCGGGCCGCCGCTTTCGTTGGCTCGGCGGGTTTCCGTTCCGCCGGCTTGGCTTCGACCGCCGACACCGCCGCACTCTCCGGCGGTTTCGTTTCCCCCTCCCGCGAACGCCCGCATCGCGCGATCCCGAGCGCCAGTAGCACCACCACGAAGACCGCGATCGCGAGCCGCTTCATGCGGACAACCCTAAGGCCGCATCCTCGCCTCGCCACAGTTTTCGCCGGGCGCATTTCTCGTTGCCGTCAGCCTAGCGCGCCCACACTTCCACGGGCTCGCGTGAATCCCGCCCACTCCCGCTCGGTCCTGCAACTCGTCGGCACGGCGTTGTGCTGGAGCCTGGCCGGCGTGCTGATCAAGGCGGTCGCCGCGACGTGGCCCGGCCTCGCGGTGGCCAGCGGCCGCGGGATGATCGCCATGATTTTCCTCGTCGCGGTAAGCGGGCGCCTGCGATTCGATTTTTCGCGCGCCCAAATCATCGGCGCGGTCGGTTACGCGGCTTGCACCGTGACGTTTTGCACCGCCACCGCCCTGACCAGCGCGGCCAACGCCATCCTCCTTCAATACACCGCGCCGATTTGGGTGGCGCTGTTCGGCACCTGGTTTCTCGGCGAACGCGCGAGCCGCGCCGACTGGATCACCATCGCGGTCGCACTGGCGGGGATGACATTGTTCTTCCGGGACAGCCTCACCGTGGGCCACCTCGGTGGCGATGCGCTGGGCCTAGCCAGCGGGCTTGGTTTCGCCGCGATGACGATCGCCATGCGCCGCCAGAAAGACGGCTCGCCCATCGAGTCGATCATTTTGGGCAATGGCCTCGCTTTTCTCATCGGCCTGCCGTGGATGATCTCGGCGCCGCCGCTGCCGGCGTCGGGCTGGGGCGCGCTCGTGCTGCTCGGCGTCGTCCAACTCGGTGTCGCCTACTGGCTCTACGCGCGCGCGATCAAGCACATCACCGCGCTGGAGGCCGTGCTCATTCCCGCCATCGAGCCGATTCTCAATCCGCTCTGGGTTTTCCTCGCGTTCGGCGAGGTGCCCACGCGCTGGGCGCTGATGGGCGGCACGACTGTGCTGGGTGCGGTCACGGTCCGCGCATTGATTTCGGTGCGTGCGCGATCGACTGGCACTTGAACTAATCGGCCGGGTCGCAAAAACCATGAAACTTTTTGGCCTGCTGGCGGGTTTCCTTGGCGTGACCCTGCTGCCTCTGTCCGCGCCCGCCGCAGCTCCCGCCGATCCGGAGACGGTCGTGTTGCTCCACGGGCTGGGCCGCACCGGCGGG
>JBDSGI010000254.1:0-2594 GCA_039919035.1 Opitutaceae bacterium | reverse complement strand
AGCCGCCGAGATCGCGGGCATCCCGATCACGAGCAATACCCCGCTGCGCGGGGGCAAGGCCACCACCTACGAGGGCGGCACGCGCGAGCCCTGCATCGTGGTCTGGCCCGGACTCACGCGCGCCGGCGCCGCGACGGACACAATCATCCAGAGCGTCGATTTCTTTCCCACGTTGGCCGAGCAATTGAAACTCAAGGTGCCCGCCACCGTTGAGTTCGACGGAAAAAGTTTCGCGCCCGCGCTGCGCGGCGAGAAACACGATCGCGGCCCGACCTTCGTCCACTTCCCGCACAACACGCCCGCCGCCGGTGGACTCGCCTCCACATGGGTGCGCGTCGGTGACTGGAAACTCATCCGTTTTTTCTGCCTCAACGACGACCAGAGCGACGTGCTCGAACTCTACAACCTGAAGGACGATCTCGGCGAAACGAAAAACCTCGCGTCGCAAAATCCCGGCAAAGTCGCGGAACTCAACGCGCTCATCGCGGGCTTCCTCCGCGACACCGAGGCGGTCGTCCCACCGCGCAATCCCGACTACAATCGGCAGGCGAAACCCGCCGACGCCGCGGCGAAAGCCAAAGGCAAAGCCAGGAAGGCCGCCGCCGATCCCAAATCCGATCCCAAGCTCGATTGATCCATTGGCCCCGAAAAACCCCATGAAACTCCTCCCCCAAACCCTCGCGCGCCACATCGCGTGCCTCGTCGTCGCCGCCGCCTCGCTCCTAGCGCAGACGAACCCATCCGCGACCCCGCCGCCACCTGCCGCCGCAAAGGACGAAGCCATCGTCCTCTCCCCCTTCCAAGTCGATGCCGGCACCGAGAAAGGTTATCTCGCCACGCAGACGCTCAGCGGCACGCGGCTCAAGACCGAGCTCAAGGACATCGGCTCGTCGCTCACGGTCTTCACCGAGCAGCTCATGGATGATCTCGGAGCCAACAGCATCTACAACCTGATGGCGTTCGCGCCCAACACGGATCCGTTTATCATGTCCACGTCCGACATCGGAGGTAATGGCAACGATTTCATCAATATCCCGACGAAGTTCGTCTCCCGCGGCGGCGCCACGACGGTAGTCTCGCAGGATTTTTTCTCCAACAATATCCCGCAGGATCGCTACAACTCCGAGGCGCTCACCTTTACGCGCGGGCCCAACGCCATTCTCTTCGGCCTCGGCAACGCCGCCGGCGCCTTCGTCTCGTCCACCAAGCGCGCGAAACCCCGGAACGCGATCACGCTCGAACACCAAGTGGACAGCCGCGGCGGCCACCGCTCCACCGTCGATCTCAACCGCGTGTTGATCGAAAATTACCTCTCGCTCCGCTACGCCGGGCTTTTCGAAGGCCTCAACGATTTCCGGCTGCACAACAACTCCTACCAGCGTCGCGATTTTTTCACGCTGAATGTCACGCCGTTTAAGAAGACCACGGTCCGCATCAACTACGACCGGGGCCACATCCAGCAATCCGGGGTTCGTCCGTGGCCGGACTACGATGCGGTTTCCCCCTGGCTCGCCGCCGGCTCGCCGATCATCGCGACCTACACCAACGTCGCCGCCGGCAAGCCCGCCGGCACTCAGAATTTTGGATACGCCGGTTTGGTTTCGACCGAATGGTCCGCCGGCGGCACGCCGATTCCCACGCAGCGGTTGCAGAATCAGGGCCAGAGCGTGCCCACCAGTTTCGCGAACGGTTTTCCAGTCAACGGGGCCACGTTTCGCTCGCTGGTCAACCCCGCGATTTACCCGACCTTCGCCAGCGCCTTCGGCAATTCCGCCTACCGCCTGACCGACTACCGCTCCGGGTCCGTCTTCCTCGAGCAACAGATCACGCGGGATTTTTTCATCGAGGCCGCGTTCAACAAAGTCGACAGCAAGCTGAGGGCGATCAACGGCTTCGTCGGTCAGAACAGCCAGATCTACGTCGACCCCAACCGCCAGCTCCCCGACGGCACGCTCAACCCCAACGTCGGCAAACTCTACAGCCAGTCGCAATCCACCATCATCGAAGCTCCGAACAAGGCCACGAATATCCGCGCGATGGCGTCCTACGAATTCGCGTTTCCCCGGCACTTCTCGGGCTGGCTTAAGCACCTTGGCCGCCACCAAGCCGCGTTCTTCACCGAACAGAACACCACCAGCGGTTGGTCGAGTAACAACGGACTCTTCAACACCACGCCGTTCGCCACGACCGGCGCCGCCGCCGCCATCACGAATGGAGCCAATGGGATTCAATACCGCTATTACTACGACCCCGCGGCGAACAAGGTGGGCACCTCGGTGGGCCGGCACATCGAGGCGATTCCCGTGATCTACGCCAACGATCCGCTGCCCGCGCGCAGCCCCACCGGCGTCACGCCCGCCTTCCTGGCGCAACAGGGCCCGACGATGACCGAAGCGATCGTGAAAACCCACGCCCTCGCGCTCCAGAGTTTCTTCTGGAAGGACCGCATCGTCGTGACCAACGGTCTGCGGCAGGACAACCAGGCCTCGTGGCTCGCGGTGCCGAACGATTTCGCAACCATGCGCGATGCGAACGGCACCGCTCCGCGGCCCAGCGGAATCAATCTCCGCAAATTTCCCACCCCTGCGGGCCGC
>JBDSGI010000253.1:0-4211 GCA_039919035.1 Opitutaceae bacterium | reverse complement strand
CAGGCCACGGTCGCTTCGCGTTTTTCGAGGGCTCATTTCCGAGGTCGGGGACCTGCGAAGGTTCGGCCGATTTATCAGTCTGGCCGGCGACGGGCCTCCCGCAGAGGATGGGGTCGAATGCGGTGGTCAGAATACCGGAGAGAGTGGGGTAGGTTTTCATCGTGGAAAGTTGATCGGAGCCTCCTCCAAGACGACGCCCCGGAGCAAACAAGTTATCCGCACGGCAGGCAGCACGATTTCGAATTCGCCGCGACACTCCCCGGCAACCGCGCCGCCGCCCTCGAGGAGGCGCACGAAGCGCTCGATCACACGGCACCAGATGCAAGCCGGCATCGGAAGCTCGGGGTGCCTCGCGCCCTGAGTGAACCGCGGTCGCTGTGCGGAAACTTGACCCCGCGTGTTTGGGCGCACGGAGTGAGATCGACGCCTGTATTCCTTACGACCGCGATCAGCTTCATCCCAAGAAAAATTCCTGCCACCATGATCCGCTTCCTCCTCCCCCTTGCGTTGATTGTTTCCACCGCCGCGCTGCACGCGGAGAACTGGGCCAACTGGCGCGGGCCCCTCCACAACGGCTCCAGCCCCGAGACGCACCTGCCCGCGACTTTCGGCAAAACAGAAAACGTGAAGTGGGCCACCGCGCTGCCCGGCTCGTCAGCCGCGACGCCGGTCGTCTGGGGCGACCGCGTGTTTGCGACCGCCGGCGACACCAAGACCGGCAAGCAATCCGCCCTCTGCCTCGATCGCCGCACCGGCGCGGTGCTCTGGCGAGCGGAGATCAGCGAGTTCACCACCGACGGCCAATACAGCAACTCGTGCTCCCCCTCGCCGGTGACCGACGGCAAGCTCGTGGTTTTCTTTTTCGGCACGGGTGATCTCGTGGCCTTCGAGGTGGGCGGGAAAAAACTCTGGGAGCGGAACGTCGGGCCGTTCGCCTTCCAGTGGACATTCTCCTCCAGCCCGCTGCTGCACGACGGCCGGCTCATCATGCAGGTGCTCCAGCGCGACGTCGCCGTGCGCGGCAACGGCAAGCCCACGGGCAACGAGTCCTTCCTCCTCGCGATTAATCCTGCGACCGGAAAGGACGTCTGGCGCAGCGTGCGGCCCTCCGACGCCGTCGCGGAATCGCGCGAGGCGTTCAGCACTCCGCTGCCCTTCACGCACAACGGTCGCGCCGAACTCGTCGTCGTCGGGGGCGACGCGATCACCGGCCATGATCCTGCGAATGGCCGCGAGCTGTGGCGCTGGGGCACCTGGAATCCGACGAAGATCGGCCACTGGCGCCTCGTCCCCTCGCCGGCCACCGATGGCAAGGTGCTCCTCGCCTGCGGCCCGAAGAACGCGCCCGTCTATGCCGTGAAAGCCGGCGGCGAAGGCCCCCTCACGCACCAGGCGCTCGCGTGGCAGAGCCACGTGCAGCCCACGGAGGACGCCGCCGAAGCCGCGCCCACGAAAAACGAGCGCGACCTCACGACGGACGTGGCGACACCGCTCTTCTACGCAGGCAAATTCTACATCCTGAACGGCACGAAGAAAAAACTCTACTGCGTGAATCCCGCCGACGGCGCAGTCGTGTGGAGCGGCGATCTGGGCGGCAAGTCCGTGTTCCAAGCCTCGCCCACCGCGGCCGACGGCAAGATCTACGTGATGAATTTCGATGCCGACGTGTTTGTGATTCAGGCGGGCGGGACCGAATTCAAGCTGCTGCACCAGGCGAATCTCAGGGACGAGGGCGACGGCACACGGCACCGCTCGAGCGTCGCGATCTCGCAGGGCAACCTCTTCGTGCGCACGGGCACGAAGCTGTTTTGTTTGGGGAAGTGAGGCAGCGCTCTGAAACTGTCCGGCTGTTCAAGAAATGTGACAAGCCAGCCATAATCGCCGACCCAAGCGACAATTCGCTTGCGACACATTTGCCACTGAGCCGATGTCATGGAGTTCTCGACGGCGCGCTGAACCCCGCGGGTTCCCGGAATCTTGCGCCGAACTCGCCTGTTGGCGCGACTCCGCCGGGCAAGTAGTAATCGTGTTCGTTGTGACGATTCTTCGCAGTGATTCGCCCGGCACGAAAAAAGCGGGCATGCAGTGGGGTGAGGAAGGCTGAACGGACTCGGATGAGCCCTTCGCCACCTTCCAGGGTAGAAGCGGGTATCCTGAGTTCAATTCGCTTCAGCCCGTCGATTTTCTTGTCGATGGCCGGCATCGGCGGCCGTGAGATGGCGAAGGCTCATGCGGAGGTAAAGCGGTGCACAAGGAGCCTCGCGTCGTGATGGGGAAATTTAGGCGGGACGCTTCCGCCACAGACCCATCAGAATCGCCCACGGACGCCCACGGTCCAGACGGCGCCAAAGTTGTCCTTGTAGGCGATGGTGCCGGGGGCGTTGAAGTAGGACTCGAGCGCCTGGTTGAAGACATTGCGGCAACTGACCGTGAGTTCGTAGGTGCGGTTGATTTTGTAGCCGCCGCTAAGATCGAACATCAGGCGCTCGCGCTCCCATTGCGTGCGCGCCGCGGTGATCGAAGTAAGGCGGGCGGCGGTCCACGTGAAGCGGAGCTGGGCGTTGAAACGGTGATTGCTGAAGCGCAGGCCGCCGTTGGCCGACTTCGACACAATGTCCACGATCTGCACGTCCGGGACAGTATGGGAGATCGAGCCGAAGACGCTGAGGCCGCGCCAAAATCCGGGGAGGAACGTAAGCTGCTGGCTGTATTCGGCGTCGATGCCCTTGATGCGCCGGGTGTCAGAGGCGTTGGCGGCGCGGAAAAACGAGTAGCCCGTATATTCGGTGTCGTCGGCATAGCCGGCCTCCTCGGCGGAGACGGGCGAATTTATTGTCCCCATGTTTTCCACGATGAGTTTGTAGGCGGACACGGTGATCGTGCCGGCGGGCTCGATGTAATACTGCGCGCTCACGAAATATTTGTCCGAGGTCTCGGGCTTGAGATTAGGATTGGGGAGCGTGACGCGCTGCGTCGTGTCGTTGACGGCGATGACACCGGCGAGACTGTCGTAGTTCGGGCGACCAATCGACTGGCTGGCGGCGACCTGGAAGACGAGATTGCGCGAGACGGAATATTTCGCACCGCCACTGAAGAAAATGTTGTCGTAGCCGCCATAGCTCGAAGGGCGGACGCCGTTGCGATATTGGTAGATGGTGTAGGGAATCGTGCCGGCGGTGTAACCGGCGGCGCGCACGGCGGCGGCGGGCAGGATGTCGTAGGTGCGGCCGATGGTGCGCGTGCGCTCGAAGCGCGCGCCGAGATTGAAGCGGAGCTGGTTCCAGCGGGTGTTGGCCTCGGCGTAACCCGCGTCGATCTGCTCCTTCACGGACCGCGGAGTGGTGAAGGCGTTGGTGAAATTCGCGACGGTGTCGGGCACGAACTGCTCGGGGTTGGAGCGGAAGAGCGAAGCCATGGCGATGGTGTCGGGCCACGGGAAATCCTGCTGGGTGACGTTGCCGCCGCGCTTGGGGTCGTAGGGATGGCGGGACTCGTCGATCAGGATAGTGGTCGGATCGAGTTGCGCACCGCGCGGGCCGACAAAGGTCCAGCGCTGCGTGCCGCCCCAGGTGATGTCGAAGGTCGTGAGCCGCGTCTTCGCACCGGTGAGGAACTGCACGGGGAGGCCGGCGAGGTTGAAGGTTTTTTTCGCGTCGAGATTGCCAGCGAAGACCTGGCTGTGGCCACCGCGCGCGGTGCTGACCATGTTGTTGGCGTTGGCATCGTCGCGGCCCCAGTTGGCGATGTCGCCCCACGGGCGGCCGGAGAGCTGCGAGACGGTCCACTCGGTGGAGTTGGTGTTGGTGCGCTCGGCCATCCAGCTCATGCGCGTGAGGCTGACCGTAGAGGTCTGGAAATACCCGTCGCGCAGATCCTCATAGTGGGTGCGGCTGCGGGAATAGCCGCCGCCTGCAGTGAGGGTGAGATCGCCGCGGGTGTATTCGAGCTTGCCGACGTAGGTGATGGTGGCGTTGCGCTTGTTGCGGTGGTTGCTGGAGGCGTTCAGGCGGGTGTTGGCGTTGGCCGTGGGGTTGGCGATAACCTTCGTGAGCGTGGAGGAAGGATCGATCTGCGCGATATTCGCGGTGAAGAGTAGATTGCGCGCGTAGAACTCGTCGCTCAGATGCGAGCCGGTGATGCGGAGCGAGGCAATGAGGCGCGGGGTGATCTTGTAGTCGAAATTGGCGCCGAGGGACGCACGCTCGATGACC
>JBDSGI010000252.1:0-5157 GCA_039919035.1 Opitutaceae bacterium | reverse complement strand
CGCCACGGCGTCAAAGTTCTTGGTTTTCGTGGCCATGGATGAGGAAGGTTGGTGCGACGATGCGCACGGGAGGATAACCCTGCAAGATATTCACCGCATTGAATCCCGCTTCGCGCCGCACGCTGGTCAGGTGCTTGAAATTCCAGCTCACGAGGAAATCGAGCCGGGCCACGACGCACACGGCGACATGCTGCGCATCGCCGGCGAAGCGGACGGGCACGACGCCATGCGCCATGTAAGCCGCCGCCAAGTCCTCCATTTCCTCGCTCACCACCAACACCGCCTCGGGCGCGATGCTCTCACGCATGAGCCGCCGAACTTCCAGCGGCGCACCGATAATTTCCTCGACCACCGCATCCGACGAGACGAAGCGAAAGCGGCCCGCCTCGCCCAGCCGCCATAGCGCCCGCGTGTCCGCCATGAACTCGACATCGAAATAGCCGCCGATCACAGAGGTATCGAGGTAGAGCGACAGCGCGTGCATCGCCGAATGATTGGCGAGTTAATCGGCGACGGTCGAGACGAGAGAATGTTCTGAACGCGCTCCCCAACATTCTCCCGGCTATGCATTCTACGATCCGGCGCAGTAGAGCGGCGCCACTCGTGTCTTGCTTTCGGTTGGTCCCTGTCTTGCCTGAAATCATGCACACCGAGACCCTCGCCATCCGCATCTCCAAGGCGGAGCGGATCGCGCTGCGCCAGCGCGCCAAACTGGAAAAACTCTCGCAGGGCGATCTCGTGCGCCGGGCGCTGCGCGCCTACGGGGTGACGCCCGAGCCGGAGAAGCCGAAATCGGGCTACGACGTGATCAAGCACCTGATCGGCTCGTGCAAGGGCGGCCCCAGCGATCTCGCGACCAACCCCAAGCACATGGAAGGCTTTGGCCGGTGAAGGCGTGGCTCGCCGACACGGGGCCTTTGGTCGCACTGCTGGCCGCCAACGAGTCCCTGCATGCATGGTGCATCGAGCAGGCCAAGTCCGCGCCCGCCACCCTGATGACGTGCGACGCCGTGATCACCGAGACTTTGTTTCTGCTGAAGCGGGGGGGACATGACACGGACAAGCTTTTCGATCTGATCGAGTCCGGCTTCCTGCGCAGCGACTTCGATCTGCACGCCGAATACCGGGCGGTGCGCGACTTGATGCGCCGTTACCGGGAGATGCCGATGTCGTTTGCCGACGCCTGCCTCGTGCGCCTGGCGGAAATTCACGGCGACGCCGTGGTGTGGACGTTGGATCGCGATTTCCATATTTATCGCCGGCACCGCCGCCAGACGATTCCGCTCGTAACGCCGTTCTGAATTATAGCCCTATCCACCCCCTCGCGCCGCCTTGCTTCGCCCGGCAAAGCCGCCAGCTTTCCATCGCATGAAAAAACTCCTCTCCTTGTTCACCGCCCTCGTGCTCCTCCCCGCCACGCTCCTCGCCGCCGAGGCGCCGAAGGTTTCGGCCGCCGAGGCCGCAAAGCTCGTCGCCGCCGGCAAAGCCGTGCTCGTCGATGTGCGCGAGCCGGCCGAGTGCCAGGAAACCGGCGTCGCGGCGCCCGCGCTGCAGTTGCCCAAGAGCGACTTCGACGGGACCAAAAAGGAGTGGAAAGAATTTCTCGCCCACGTCGGCAACAAGCAGGTGATCACTTATTGCCGGTCGGGCGGCCGAGCCGGTGCCGTCGCCGCCGCGCTTAACGCCCAAGGCGTGAAAGCCGCGAGCGCCGGTGGGCTCAAGGATTGGACGGCCGCCGGCTTGCCCACGCGCGCCGCCGACGCCGCGAAGCCCGACGCCACCCCCGCGCCCAAGAAATAAGCTGGGCGCTTCCGACCCGAGCCGTTTCATTCCGCGGAATGCCCGATCCGCTCGACTCTCCGCTCGTGCCGCCCGCGCTGCGCGACGCGCTGCGCCTCGCGCCGGACAACGCGCCGCTGCTGCTGCACGTCGCCGAAACCGTCCTGCGCAGCGGGGGCTTTGCCGAGGCCGAGGCGCTCTTCAAGCGCGCGCTGGCCCTCGACGCCCGCAGCGCCCCCGCGAAGCTCGGGTTGGCGGCGGCGTTTTTCCAGCAGGGCAAATACGGCGCCGCGCACGTCATCGTCGAGGACATGGTCAAGGGCGAAACCCCGCTGCCCCGCGCCCTCCTCCTCCACGCGCGACTGGCGCTGCACGCCGGCGAAGCGCGCCTCGCCGCCCGCCAATACAGCCGCGCCCGCGAAGCCGACGCCCAGCTCGCCGACGCCACGCTGGAGAAGGAACTCGGCGCCCACCTGCCGAAGCGCCCTGCGCCCCAGCTCCCTAAATCTCTCCCGTCGGCGAACGCACCTGTCGCCGAAGAGCCGACGCTATTCGGGTCATCCGACCATGAAGGCGACGAACGCGAACGCCTGCCCGCTGGCGACCTGTCGGCCGACCCAGGGGCAATCGAACCGGAGCGGCCAACGACGACCTTCGCCGACGTTGGCGGGATGGAGTCGGTGAAGGACGAAGTGCGGATGAAGATCATTTTGCCGCTGCAACAGCCGGAGCTGTTCAAGGCCTACGGGAAAAAAATCGGCGGCGGCATTTTGATGTATGGACCGCCGGGTTGCGGAAAAACATTTCTCGCCCGCGCCACCTCCGGCGAGGTCAACGCCGGGTTTCTCTCCGTTGGCATCAGCGACGTGCTCGACATGTGGATCGGCCAGAGCGAAAAAAACCTGCACGGCATCTTCGAGCAGGCTCGCGCGCACAAACCGTGCGTGCTGTTTTTCGACGAGGTCGACGCGCTCGGCGCCAACCGCACCGACATGCTCAAGAGCGGCGGCCGCCAAATCATCAACCAGTTCCTCTCCGAACTCGACGGTGTGGCGACCTCGAACGAAGGCGTCCTCATCCTCGCCGCGACCAACGCCCCCTGGCATCTCGACCCCGCGTTTCGCCGCCCCGGCCGCTTCGACCGGATTCTGTTTGTGCCGCCGCCGGACCAAAGCGCACGCGCCTCGATTCTGCGGCTGCTGCTCAAGGGCAAGCCGGTCGCAGACATTGATTTTGACGCGCTCGCGAAAAAAACCGACGGCTTTTCCGGCGCCGATCTCAAGGCGGTCATCGATGTCGCCGTCGAGGCCAAGCTTCGCGAGGCGATGAGGGCGGGATCGCTCCAGCCGCTCACGGGCCGCGATCTGCTCGATGCCGTGAAACGCCACAAGCCCACCGTGAGTGACTGGTTTCAAACCGCAAAGAACCACGCCCTCTACGCCAACCAGAGCGGGCTCTACGACGACATTCTGGCCTACATGAAGATCGCCAAATGAGCGCGCACCTGGAACGCGCGCGCCTCCTGCTCGCCCAGTCGCGGCCGGCCGACGCCGAGACCGAGTCGATGCTCGCGCTAGCACAACAGCCCGACAACCCGCAGGCCTTGGTGATCCTCGCGTTGAGCCGACTCGGTCAGCGCAAGCACGAGGCGGCGCTGGAAGCTGCGCGTCAGGCCGTGGGCCTCGCGCCGGACGAGCCGACGATACACAACATCCACGCACATGTGCTCCACGCGCTCGACCGGCATGAGGAGGCGCTCCGCGCCGCACAGGAAGCGCTCCGCCTCGATCCCGCCGACGCCGATCATTTTTCCCTGCTCGCCTCGATCGAGCTGGCGCGCGGCCAGTGGCCAGCGGCACTGGCGGCGGCGGAACAGGCGCTAACGTTAAACCCCGAGCACGTCGGCGCCGCCAATCTCCGCGCGATGGCGCTGGTGCGGCTTGGCCGCAAGGCCGAAGCCATGGAGTCGGTCGACTACGCGCTCGACCGCGCACCCGACGACGCCTTCTCGCACGCAAACCAGGGGTGGAATCACCTGCACCGGAACGATCCCAAAAAAGCGCAGGAGCATTTTCGCGAGGCACTGCGGCTCGATCCCGAGCTGGAATACGCGCGCGAGGGCATGCTTGAGGCGCTGAAGGCGCGCAACCCGATCTACCGCGCGATGCTCGCGTATTTTCTGTGGCTTGGCCGGCAAAGCACGCGGTTCCAGTGGGCGTTCGTCCTCGGGATTTTTTTCGGGAGTCGCACCGCGCGTTCGCTCTCGGAGACGCAACCGCAGCTCAACTGGCTGTGGTGGCCGCTGCTCGGGCTGTTCTACCTCTTCGTCTATCTCTCGTGGACGGCGCAACCGATGTTCAACCTGCTGCTCTGCTTCGACCGCTTCGGCCGGCACGTGCTGTCGCGCGACCAACGGCTGGCCTCGGCCTGCTTCGGTGGCGTGCTTGGGCTGGCGCTCGGCTGCCTCGCTTGGTCGCTCGCGGGCGGCCACGAGATCTGGCTGCTCGGCGCCGTGGTCTTCGGCGTGCTGTCGATCTGCGTGGCGGCGACCTATGCCCGCACCGGCCGGTCGCGGCTGATTCTCGCCGGGTGCACGACGCTGCTGGCCGTGCTCGCGTTCAGCGCGGCGTTTCTGGAGACCATCGACCACCCGCTCGCCGGCTCGCTCGCGAGCGGCTTCGTCATTGGCTTCGTCGGCTTTCAAGTGCTCGCCAACGTGCTCACGCGCTAACTTTTTCCCGCGAGTCGCTCCGCGCGAAACAGCACCACGCAGTCCGACCCGTCCTGCGTCGGCAACCACTCGGGCTGGAGCGCCGCAAACTCCCGATCAATCACGGCGCGCAGGCCGCCGACCTCGATGACGACGATACCGTGCGGTTCGAGCCGCGTAGCCGACTGGCGGAGCAGTTTGCGCACGATGTCGAGTCCGTCGCGCCCGCCGTCGTGCGCCATCCGCGGCTCGGCGGCAAACTCCGGCGCCTGCGTGTCGACGTGCGCGCTCGGCTCGTAGGGCGGGTTGCTCAAAATGATGTCGTAGCGCGCAGCCGGCACCGCATCGAAGACGTCGCTCGCAAACAGCTTCACGCGCCCCGCGAGCCCGTGGTCACGCACATTGATTTTCGCGACCTCCAGCGCGTCGACCGAAAGGTCGCATGCCTCGACGCGCGCGACGGGAAACCCCTGCGCGAGGAGAATCGCGAGGCAGCCGGACCCGGTGCATACATCGACCACCCGGCGGACGGGTTTACCGCGCCGGCCGACCGGCAGCAAGGCGTCGAGCTGCTCCGGCACCATTTCGAGAAAATAACTGCGCGGGATAATCACGCGCTCATCGACGTAGAAGCGGTGCTCGCCGAGCCACGCCTCGCGCGTGAGATA
>JBDSGI010000251.1:0-3078 GCA_039919035.1 Opitutaceae bacterium | reverse complement strand
CGACGCGCACGCTCACTCCCGGCGGCGCGATCGGCTACTTCGTCGATGGGGTGGCGCTCTTCGACAACCGCGACACGTTTTCCTACAGTAACGCCTCCGGCTCCGACGCCTCGCCCGTCAACGGCCTGCGCGGCGACGGCATCTGGAACCGCGACGCCTATATCAACGAAGGCGTGACCTTCGACCCGGCGTTTGCCCACCAAGCCGGCTCCAACTACCATTATCACGCCAACACGCCCGCGCTCCGCTATCAGCTTGGCGACAACGTCGACTACAGCGCCGCCACCAAAGCCTACATCGAGCGCGCCACCGCCTCCGCGCGCCACTCGCCGCTCCTCGGCTGGGTCGCCGACGGCTACCCGATCTATGGGCCCTACGGCTACGCCTCCCCGATGGAGGCCACGAGCGGCGTGCGCCGCATGATCCCCGGCTACCAGAAACGTGATGGCACCAACGGCACCGCGAACCTCGCCGCCACCGGCCGCACGACGCTCCCCGCATGGGCGCAGCGCGCGCAGAACCGAACCGCCGCCCTCGCCGCCAACCAGACGGGCCCCGCCGTCAGCGCCACCTACAACCTAGGCGCCTACCTTGAGGACTACGACTACCTCGGCGAACTCGGCAAAACGCAGGGCACCGACTTCGACCTCGATCTCTACAACGGCCGCTTCTGCGTGACGCCCGAATTCCCCGGCGGCACCTACGCCTACTTCATCGCCATCGAGGCCGACGGCACGCCGAAATTTCCCTACACCCTCGGCCGCTGGTTCTACGGCAGCCCGACCGGCGGCACGGTCCCCGCGATCAACGAAGCCGTCACCGAATATGTGCGCGGCGGCCAGGCATCTTCGATTGCAGTCACGGCCGTGGCGGTGGGCGGCGGCGTGGCCGTGAGCTGGAGTTCCGTCGAAGGCGGCACCTATTCTGTCGCCACCTCGGGCGACGGCACGACGTTTACCACCGTCGCCAACGCCGTCACGAGCGCCGGTCTCTCCACAACTTATACGGCTTCCACGGCTGCAACCTATTTTAAGGTCACGCTCACCGCCGTCGCAACCTACGACACCCGCGGCACCGGCGGCATTAGTGGCCTCGGCAACAACGCGACCGCCGCCGTCGGCGCCTCCGGCACCGCGCGCCTCGTGAACATCGCGACCCGCGCCCAAGTCGGCGGCACCGCCGGCACGCCCATCGCGGGGTTCGTCCTGTCCGGGACCGGCACCAAGAAAATGCTCGTCCGCGCCGTCGGCCCCGGCCTCACCACTTTCGGCGTCAACGGCGCGCTCGCCGACCCGAGTCTCACACTCGTCAGCGGCACGACGAACGCGACGGTCGCGACCAACGACAATTGGCTCGCCCCCGACGCCGGGACCTTCGCCGCCACCGGAGCCTTCGCACTCACCGCCGCCAGCAAGGACGCCGCGCTGGTCTCCACACTCGCCACCGGCGCTTACACGACACCCGTCGGCGCGAGCGGCGGGAGCGGCGTGACTCTACTTGAAGTTTACGACGCCGATTCCACCACGTCGCCGACCGCCACCCTGATCAACGCCAGCACGCGCGCCTTCGTCGGCACCGGCGAGAGCGTGCTCATCCCGGGCTTCGTCATCAGCGGCACCGGCTCCGTCAGGCTCCTAATCCGAGCGGCCGGCCCCGCGCTCACCCCCCTCGGGGTGAGCGGCGCCCTCGCCGATCCACAAATCACACTCTACTCCGGCCCCACCCCGATCGCGACGAACGATAACTGGTCGAGCGCGGGCAACGCCGTCCAGGTCGCCGCCGCGGCGACCAGCTCCGGCGCCTTTGCATTTGCCAGCGGCAGCAAAGACGCTGCGCTGCTGGTCGATCTCGGCGCGGGGAATTACACCGCGGCCGTGAACGGCGCGGGCGGCACGACGGGCACGGCGCTGATCGAACTCTACGTCGTCAATTGAGCCAGCCTCACTCCGGCCCCACCATCATGTAGCCCGCCGAGCGCACGGTGCGGATGTAGGTTGGCTCCTTCGCGTCGTCGCCCAATTTTTTTCGCAGGGAGGAAATATGCACGTCAATCGATCGATCAAACACGTCGTAGTTGCGGTCGCGGCACTCGTCCAGGAGCGCCTCGCGCGATTTTACGCGGCCCTTCGCCTTCGCGAGGCTCGCGAGCAAATCGAACTCAACCGGCGTCAGCACGAGGGGCGTCGCATCCATGATGGCGGAACGGGCGTCGAGGTTCACGTGCAACGCGCCGACGACGACCTCGGTGGGCGGTTTTCCTGCGGCGCCGTCGGCCGCAGCGGTCGCGGCGCTGCGGCGGAGCACGGCGCGAAGGCGGGCGAGCAGTTCCCGCGTGGAAAAGGTCTTGGGCAGGTAGTCGTCCGCCCCGACCTCGAGTCCCACGATGCGATCCGTCTCGTCGCCCCGTGCGGTGAGCATGAGCACCGGGACAGCGGACCTGACCCGGATTTTCTTCAGCACCTCAAAGCCGTCGATCCCCGGCAGCATGACATCGAGGATAATGGCGTGCCACGGT
The DNA here is from genome assembly GCA_039919035.1 of Opitutaceae bacterium. Classification (GTDB taxonomy): domain Bacteria; phylum Verrucomicrobiota; class Verrucomicrobiia; order Opitutales; family Opitutaceae; genus ER46. The sequence goes on along the minus strand of JBDSGI010000251.1, from coordinate 563 downwards.
GCCTCGGCGGTCGTGGCGCGCTCGACGCCATCCGGCCCGCTGTGGACCGCCGTCACGTCGAAGCCGAGCGGCAACAAATACGTCGCCACGAGCCGGCAGAGCTTGCGGTCGTCGTCGATCATCAGGAGGCGCGTGCGGCCTTCGGCGCTGTCAGGCATGGTCCGGTTGTGGAAAAGTTTTGCGCGGAGCGCAACTGCCGCGGCGAACACGATCATTCGCCGGCAAAGGCCTTGGCTGTCGGCGCGCTGCTCGTGCTCGGCTGCACCGCGCCACTCCCCGCCGCCGATCTCACAATCGCGATCGCGCCGCGCTGGCGGGGCATGGAAATCGCCGTGCCCTCGGCCACGCTGACCAACGACGCCGGCCAAACCCTCGGACTCACGCGCTTCGCCGCACTTTTTTCCGAAGTGAGCTTGCTGCGGGCCGACGGTGGCATGACCCGGCTCGACGGCCAATTTGGGTTCATCGCCCTGGAAAGCGGGAGGCGGAAATTCGTGCTCCGGAGCGTGCCCGAGGGAGACTTTGTGGGACTGGAGTTTCACCTCGGCGTTCCGGCGACCTTG
>JBDSGI010000250.1:0-6839 GCA_039919035.1 Opitutaceae bacterium | reverse complement strand
CCGGCGGCAAACAGGCCGTCGTCTGCACGTGGGATGGCGACGTGTGGCGCGTCGATGGCATCGACGACGATGCCGCTACCGTAAAGTGGCGGCGGATTGCGTCGGGTATGTTCCAACCGCTCGGCATCAAGCTCCGAGGGTCCGACATCTTTGTGACGTGCCGCGATCAACTCGTGGTATTGCGGGACCTCGATGGCGACGGCGAAACCGATTTCTACGAGAGCGTGAACAGCGACCATCAGGTCACCGATCACTTCCACGAGTTTGCGATGGGCCTGCAGACAGATGCCGCGGGGAATTTCTACTACGCAAAAAGCGCCCGTCACGCCCGCACCGCCGTCGTGCCGCAACACGGCACGCTTCTCAAGATCAGTGCGGACGGCGCGACGACCGAGATCCTCGCGAACGGTTTCCGCGCCGCCAATGGCGTGTGCCTGAATCCCGACGGCACGTTCTTCGTCACTGACCAAGAGGGTCACTGGACGCCGATGAACCGCATCAACCGCGTCACGCCGGGACAATTCTTCGGCAACATGTGGAGCTATGGCGCGCCGGACGACACGGCCGATACCGCGATGGCCCCGCCCGTCGCGTGGGTGGACAAGGCCTTTGATCGCTCGCCGGCCGAACTCGTGCGCGTAGACAGCCCGACGTGGGGACCGCTGAACGGCGCAATGCTCAACCTCTCTTATGGCGTCGGCCGGATTGAAATCGTTTTCTCCGAAGGCGCGGGCCCCAGCGAGCAGGGCGCCCTCTGCGCGTTGCCGATGCCGGACTTCCCGACCGGCATCATGCGCGGCCGGATTCATCCCACGAACGGCCAGCTTTACCTGTGCGGTCTGTCCGCATGGGCGACATCGCGGACGGAGCAGGAAGGCGGTTTCTATCGCCTGCGTCCGACCAGCAATCCCGCCACGCTGCCCATCGCCTGGCACATCGCCGAGGGCGCAATCGAACTGACCTTCAGCGAGCCACCGACGCGCGCGACGGCCAGCGAAGCTTCGCGCTATGCCGTCAAAGTCTGGGACCTGAAACGCTCCGCCGGTTACGGCAGTCCGCGGGTCAACGAGCGCCCCCTGCCCATTTCAGAGGTCACACTGCTGGAGGATTCACGCTCCGTCCGCCTCGTGATTCCCACGCTCGCGCCGGCCTCGGTCATCGAGATCACGTGCCGCCTCCGCGACAGCAGCGGCCAGGAAATCGAGCGCGTGATCACCGGCACGATCCATCGCGTGCCGGGCGGTCAGTAACCGAAACTCATACAGGACTGGCTCACTGTCCGGACAACGCACCGGGCCGCGAACGAACCTCGCGGCACCGGCCGCCCGCAGTCCCGCCCACCGATCGGCAGGCCACCAATACCTGCGGTTTGGACTGCGAATGCCTGTGTCTGGCTCAGCGCTTTTCGCCGGGCTCCGGCGGCCGGGCGGAGAAGCGCCCGCTGGGCTTCGCTGGATCGAAGGCGGGATTGGGCGTGGGACGAAGCGCGCCCACGCTCTTCTCCCAGACGTGGAGTTCGGCGCGCAGCGCCTGCACGCGCGCGGGCTCGGCGGCGGCGAGGTTCTTTTGCTCAGACGGATCGGCGCGTAGGTTGAAGAGCTCAAGCGTGCCGCCGTCCTCGAACCACTCGATCAGTTTCCAGTCGCCCCGCCGGACGCTCGCCCCCGGCGCGCCGCCTTGGTTGCCGTAGTGCGGGTAGTGCCAGAACAGCGCGCGCTCAGGCACGGCGCGGCCTTGGGTGAGCAAGGGCAAGAGGTTCACGCCGTCGGGCGGCAGATCGGCAGCGGGCTTGACGCCGGCGGCCGCGAGGAAGGTCGGGAAATAATCCGGGCTGCTCACCGGCGTGTCGATCACTTGGCCGGCAGCGACCCGACCGGGCCAGCGCACGATCAGCGGCTCGCGCACACCGCCCTCGTAGAGCCAGCCCTTGCCGCCGCGGAACGGCAGATTGGAAGTCGGCCAGCCCTCGCTCGTCGAGAGGCCGCCGTTGTCACTGGTGAAGACGACGAGGGTGTCGCGCTCAAGATCGTGTTCGCGAAGCGCCTGCAAAATCGTGCCAACGGCCTGGTCCATCGCCTCGACCATGCCGGCATAAACCGCGTGGTTCTGCGTGAGCCGCACGTCGCGCTCGCCATCACGCCCCCACTGCGTCGTCGGCGCCAGCCGACGGCGCTTCTCCTCGTATTTCGCCCGCAGATCGGCGCGCGCCATCAGCGGCGTGTGGACATCGTAGAAAGGCAGATAGACGAGAAACGGCTGCGCCTTGTGCTTGGCGATGAAGGCCGCGGCCTCGCGGGCGAGTCGGTCGGGCAGGTGCTCCCCCTTCGGGCCATCGGGGATGCTCTCGTTGCCATAGGGTGAGAAATATTTGTCGCCGCCATAGGGTCCGCCCTTGTCGTTGCCGCCCAGGTTGACGTCGAAGCCCTGATTCTCGGGCCAGCGCCCCCTGGGCCCGAGGTGCCATTTCCCGGCAAAGAATGTCGCGTAGCCCGCCGGCTTCAGCGCCTCGGCAATCGTGGTCTCAGCGAGCGCGAGCTCGGTCGTGTAGGGCGCGGGGAGCAGCTTCGTGTTGCGCTTCCAACCCGGAGGCTGCGGCGCGCCGATGTAGTCGGTGATGCCGGTGCGCTGCGGATATTTGCCCGTGATGACGCTCGCGCGCGTCGGCGAGCACACGGGGCACGCGGCATACGCCGACGTGAAACGCGCGCCTTCCTGGGCGAGCCGGTCTAGGTGGGGCGTCTCGTAAAACGTGCTGCCATAAGCGCCGAGATCGCGCTGGCCGAGGTCATCGGCGAGGAGGAAGACAATATTCGGAGGGCGCGGGGTGGCGGCGGAGGCCAGCAGCGGCAGCACTAAGAACGAGGCAATCAGGGGCAGGATTCGCATGGGGAAACGGGGACGCGGGAAAAGGAGGAAGGCGGGTAGAATCGTCGCATGCCGAGCGCGGACCAAGAGGCGGGATTCTCCGTGATGTTGCAGCAGAAATCGTGGGTCGCGCCGCAAGAAATCACCTGCCGCGTCCGCGACGCCACCGGCGCCGAAGTCGAACGCGTGGTGACCGGCACAATGCACCGCGGCCCGGGCGGCATTCACTCGGCCCGGAGATGTTCGTGGTGACAAACACGGGGCGATGCGCCACTCCAAGCGCGTGGTGACGTCGTTTTTCCGCTGGCTGCCCCTGACGCTGATCGTGCTCGGCGGGCTATGGCTGCGCACCCACGATCTCGCGCGGCGGCCGATGCACGCCGACGAGGCGAACCAAGCCGTAAAACTCGGCGAACTACTAGAAGCCGGCCGCTACGCCTTCGACCCACGCGATCATCACGGGCCGACGCTTTATTTCGCCGCGCTGCCGATCGCTTGGGTGCGAAGCGAACGCTCGATCTCGTTGCTTTCGGAGACGACCGTCCGGCTCGTGCCGGCTATTTTCGGCACGCTTGCCGTAATCTTGCTGGCGGCACTGGCGGCGCCGTTGGGTCGCTGGCCGGCACTGGCGGCGGCGGCGCTGCTCGCGGTCTCGCCGCCCGCCGTTTATTACAGCCGGGATTTTATTCAGGAAACGCTGCTCGCCACGTTCACGCTCGCGGCCCTGCTCGCCGCGCGCACGTGGTGGCGGTCGGGGCTCACGCGCTGGGCGCTGGCCGCCGGTGCCGTGATTGGGCTCATGCAGGCGACGAAGGCGAGCGCGCCTCTCTTTCTCGCGACCGCGGCGCTGGCGCTCGCCCTCACCCGGAATGGCGAGCGGCCCGCCAGTCGCCGGATTCGTCGCGACGCGATGGCGGCCGTCGCTTCCGCGCTGCTCGCGGCCGCCCTGCTCTACTCGTCGTTCGGCACTCACCTCGGTGGCATTCGCGCCGCGCTCGAAACCTATTCCCACGCGCTCACCCGGTTCGGCGCTGACGCCGCTCCGACCGGCCACGAGAAACCCTGGTGGTATTACCTAACTCTCTTCGGCTGGTTTCGAGCGGGCGGCCTCGTCTGGCATCAAATCGTCTTCACGGCGCTCGCCGTCGCCGGCCTGATTATCGCGTCGGTTTGCCGCGACGGCTTTCTGCGCGGCGTGGCGATCTACACGCTCGTCATCGTCATCGCGTTTTCCTCCTTCGCCTACAAGACGCCGTGGCACGCGATTCATTTTATTCCCGGGCTCGCCTTGTTGGCGGCAGCTTCGCTCGCCGCGATCGCGCGGTTGCGCACAGGGCGGTTGGGGGCGGTGGCGTTCGCGCTGATCGCGCTGGCGACGCAATTCCAGCAGACATGGCGGACCTCGTTTCTTCGGCCGGCCGAGCAGCGCAATCCCTACGCTTATGTGCATAGTTCGCCGGATGTGTTGAAATATCGTCCGCTAGCCGAGGCCGCTCGCATCCACGCGCTCGACCAGCCCATTCGCGTGATCAGCGAGGAATACTGGCCGCTGCCGTGGTATCTCCGAGGCATCCCCCACGTGGGCTACTGGTCGGCGCCCCCCGACGATTGCGACGGTGTGCTCGTGATCGCGTCGAGCACCCAGGCCGAGGCTGTGCGCGCGAAACTGCACGGCGCCTACCGTGAATCGTTTCTCGGCCTGCGGCCGGGTTTCATCTGCGTTCTCTTCACCCGCGAACCGTGACGCCGCAACTTTCCCTCGTCATCCCGGTTTACAACGAAGCCGGCAACATCCTCCCGCTCGCCGCGCGCGCGGCCGAAGTGCTCCGCGCTCTCGGGCGGCCGTTTGAAATTATCTTCGTCAACGACGGCAGCACCGATGGCACCGCCACCGAAATCGCCGAGGCGCACGCGCGCTGGCCCGAGTGCGTCGAACTCGCGATGGCCCGCAACGTCGGCCAGGCCACCGCCCTGCTCGCCGGGCTCAACGTCGCGCAAGGCGACTATCTCCTGATGATGGATGGCGATGGCCAAAACGACCCGGGCGACTTGCCCAAACTGCTCGCGCTCGTCGAGGCGGGCCGTTGCGACCTCGCGTGCGGCTGGCGGGTCGAGCGCCACGACTCCACCCTGCGGCGCATCATGTCGCGCATCGCCAATGTCGTGCGCGGCGCGATTCTGCACGACGGCGTCCACGATTCCGGCTGCCAGTTGCGCGCGATGCGCCGCGAGGTGCGAACCGCGTTTTTCCCGATGGAGCTCATGCAAAGTTTTATTCCCGCGCTGGCGGTTGCGGCCGGCTTCCGCGTCGGCGAGGTGCCGGTGCGCCACCACGCGCGGCTGCACGGCGATTCCAAGTATGGCCTCGGCCGCCTTTGGTGGCGACCCGCCGCCGCGATGCTCGGGTTACGCTGGAAAATCTGGCGCGGCCAAACGCCGAAGCGGAAGCCGCAACTGTGAGCATCGCAACCTACGCGTTTCAGCATGAAGCGATGGCCACTCATTGGGAGATCGTGGTCGCCGGTCAGGAGGAGCGCTACGCGCGGCACGCCGCCGAGGCGGCCTTTCGCGAACTGGATCGGCTCGAAACGCTGCTCAGCCGCTATGTCGAATCGAGCGACATCTCCCGGATCAACGGCCTCGCCTGCGGCGAATCCACTTTGATCAGTGAAGAGACGCTCGAGTGCCTGCTCATCGCCGCCGATGTCTCCCTCGTCACGCACCGCGCCTTCGATCCGGCCTACGCCTCCGAGCGTCCGGCGGACCTCGCGGCTGATGCGCCACCCTACACGCTCGACCCGGAGACACGGGCGCTAACCTCGCTCGCCACGAACCTCCACCTCGACCTCGGAGCGGTGGGCAAGGGTTACGCGCTCGACCGCATGACGGCGCTGCTGCGGGAGTGGAGCATCAACGACGCCAGTCTCAACGGCGGCGGGAGCAGTGTGCTCGCGATCGGCGCGCCGTCGGTCGACACGATCGGTTGGCCCGTCGGACTGGGCGAGGGCCCGACCCAGCGCTCGCTCATCCTCAGCGGCGCGTCGCTCAGCGGTTCCGGCACGGCCGTGCAAGGCGCGCACCTGATCGATCCGCGCACGGGCGAGCCGGCGACCCGGATGGAGCGCTCCTGGGCCTACGCGCCTACGGCGGCGCAGGCCGACGCCCTGTCCACCGCCTTTTTTCTAATGAAAGAAAGCGAGCTGGCCGCACTGTGCGCCGAGCACCCCCAGATTGGAGGAGCACTCGCGGGCCCGGATGGCCAACTCGTCCTGCACGGCGCGCTGCGAGCGAGGCTCCAGGGTTAGAGCCAGGGATGAAATTTCGGTTCGTGATCGGACTTAACGTGGAGCATTTGCCCGCGCTACGTCGAAGTCAGCTTCCATGGACATGAATGACTTCATGCGCCGCTGTGACGCGCGATAAGCTGCGCGCGTTGCCGAGGATCGGGCGATAAGTTGCGCACGTTTGCCGCGGGGAGCATGGACAGAGATTGAAATCCCCGGCCGCCCCAATTCTAGTCCCGCCACGGTCGGCGGTTTCGCCGCCCTTCTATCGCCTCTGTCCGCGCTCCTCCTCGCATGAACAGCAGCCACCCCTATGCGTTCCTCGCCCTCTTCGCCGCCGTCGCGGTCGCGTTTCCGCTCCTGCTGCTGGGCGTCGCGCGGCTATGGGCGCGGTTGTTTCAACCGGCCAAGCCCGGCGCGATCAAAAACGACGTTTACGAATGCGGCGTCGCGCCCACCGGCGACGCGTGGATTCAGTTCAGGGCCCACTACTACCTCTACGCGATCTTGTTTCTGATTTTCGACGTCGAGGTCCTCTTCCTCCTGCCGATCGCCGTTGCCTTCACCGGCTTGCCGGCGGGCGCGCTGGTGGCGGTGCTGGTTTTCATTTTGCTCCTCGCCGAAGGTTTGGTGTGGGCGTGGCACCGCGGCCACTTGGAGTGGAAATAGCATGAGCGACTTCGCCACCAC
>JBDSGI010000249.1:0-7291 GCA_039919035.1 Opitutaceae bacterium | reverse complement strand
TCTTCAGGCCGAAGCGCTCCTTGAATTCCACGAGCTGCGGCAGCCGCTGCACCGTGCCATCGTCGTTCACCAGTTCGCACAGCACGCCGATCGGCGCGAGTCCGGCCAGCACGACCAAATCGACCGCCGCCTCCGTGTGCCCGGCCCGTTCCAAGACGCCGCCGGGCCGCGCCCGCAGGGGAAACACGTGGCCCGGCTGCACCAGCTGTTCGGGGCGCGTCGCAGCCTCGGCGAGCAGGTGGATCGTGCGCGTGCGATCATAGGCGCTGATGCCGGTGCTGATGCCTTCAGCCGCATCGACGCTCACGGTGAAATCCGTGCGGTGCGACTCGCGGTTGCTCGCCACCATCGGTCCCAACCCGAGTTGCCGCAGACGGTGCTCCACCGTCGGCACGCATACGATGCCGCTGCCGTAGCGAATCATCATGTTAATCGTCTCGGGCGTGGCCCGCGACGCCGCCATGATCAGATCGCCCTCGTTCTCGCGGCTCTCGTCGTCCGTGACAATGACAAGCTTGCCGGCGGCCACATCCGCGATGGCGGATTCGACAGGATCAAACGGAGATTGAACAGCGGTCATGGTGCGGGCGAAGCGCGAAAAATCCCGCACCCAACCCCGGCTGTCAACGCGCCAGCCGAATCGCCGCAACCGAACGGCGACCCGTTCAGGCCCGAAAATCGATCACGTAGGTCTCGCCCGCCGTATCGTCGCCATCAGCGGCGTCCTTGAGTAGCGTGATGAAGAGCTTGAAAACGTAGGGCGGACGGATGTCCCGCGGTGCGCTGAGTGACTTGCCATCCCCGCTCAGGTTGAGCACCACGCGGTCTGAGCCCGATTTATATTTCGGATTCCAGCGCAGGAGGGCGCGCGTCACGTCCGCTTTGATCGGTTTTTTCTTCGCGTCGTAAAAGGAAATTTTGAACGAGCTGTCCACGATTTGGACCCCCAAATACCCCAGCGCACCCCGCGAAACTTCGACCCCCTCGATCGTGGGCGGAGCCGCGTTTTTCGCCGCCTCGGCTTGCTTGGCGGAATCAGCGGCCTTGGGTTGAGCCGTTGCCACCCCAATCTGCGCTAAGGCAAACACCGTTAAAGCGGAGCAGCACAGCACGGCGGTTCTTTTCATGCCGCCAACGTAGGCGGCGCCACCATCGCCGCAAGCGGCATGACCTGACGCCGGCGGCTTTTCAGTTCCGTTTGACGCTTGGCGCGGCAGCCCAATCCTCAGCGTCCACATGGACCCCAACGTCAACCTCGACCACCTCTTCGCCAAGAACAAGGCGTGGGCGCAGCAAATCCTCGCGCGGAATCCAGACTTCTTCGTCACCCTCGCGCGCCAGCAGTCGCCGGAATACCTCTGGATCGGCTGCGCGGACAGTCGGGTGCCGGCGAATGAAATCGTCGACCTGTTGCCGGGCGAACTCTTCGTCCACCGCAATGTTGCCAATGTCGTCGTGCATACGGATTTGAACTGCCTTTCCGTGATGCAGTTCGCGGTCGATATTCTGAACATCCGCCACATCATCGTGTGTGGCCATTATGGCTGCAGCGGCGTCAACGCCGCGCTCCATCGCGACCGCATCGGCCTGGCCGACAACTGGCTCCAGCATGTCCAGGACGTCCGCCACAAGCATGAGCGGAAGCTGGAGTGTGTGCCTGCTGACGGGACGGCGCGCTGCGATCGACTCTGCGAACTAAACGTAATCGAGCAGGCGCGTAACGTGTGCCGGACCACCATCGTGCGCGACGCGTGGGCGCGCGGCCAAGAACTCGCCGTGCACGGCTGGATTTACGGCATCAAGGATGGTTTGCTCCGCGATCTCAACTGCACCGCCACCAGCCCGGAAACCGCGCGGAGCAACTACACGGAAGCCATCGCCGCTTTGTGAGCGGGCCCGTTCCGATCGGGGTCAGCCGCGCCGCGTCCGCAACTCCGCCTTCAATTCCTTCCACCGCGCCAGCCGATCCGCAATTTTCGATTCCCAGCCGGCGGCCTTGGGCGTGTAAAGCGCCAGCGGTTTTTCGAGATAGTCCTGCCCGGTGATGTTCTCCGGGAAATCGTGCGAGTAGTCGTAGCCCTTGCCCTGGCCAATGCGCTTGTTGGCCTGGCCGGTCTTGCTGCGCAGGAAGGCGGGAATCGTTTGCACCGGCGCTTCCTTTAACGCGCGGTGCGCCTCGCCGAGGGCAAGCGTCGCGGAGTTACTTTTCGGCGCGCTCGCGATATAGAGCGTGGCGTGCGCGAGCGTGAGTTCCGCCTCGGGCAAACCGATGAAGTCGCACGCGTGGTGCGCGGCGACGGTCAGCGGCAACGCCTGCGGATCCGCGAGACCGACATCCTCGCTCGCCAGAATCACCAGCCGCCGCGCGATGAAGCGCGGGTCCTCGCCCCCCGCGAGCATCTTCGCGAGCCAATACATCGCCGCATCGGGATCGCTGCCTCGGCAGCTTTTGATGAACGCGGAAATCGTGTCGTAATGCTCGTCTTCGTCGGCGTCGTAGCGAATCCGGCGCTCGCGGGCGAAGACCTCCAACTCCTCCGTCGTGATCGCTCCGCCCTCGGGCAGGCCCAGCGCGAGCACTTCGAGCGAGTTCAGCGCGCGCCGCAGGTCGCCATCGCAGAGCACGGCGAGAGCGGTGAGAATATTCTCGCCCGCCGTGATCTGGCGCGCTCCCAGACCTCGCTCGGTGTCGGCCAGCGCCCGGGCCAGCACGCCGGCCACGGCTGCGGTTGCCAGCGGTTCGAGCCGGAACAGGTGGCTCCGCGAAAGCAGGGGTGGATTCACGTAAAAACCGGGATTGTGCGTCGTCGCCCCAATCAACCGCACGCTGCCCTCCTCCACATCCGGCAGCAGAAGATCCTGCTGCGATTTGTTGAAGCGATGCAGTTCGTCGATAAAGAGAATCGTCGCCGCCTCGGGCCGGCGCCGGGCGGCGGCGAGAATTTCGCGCAGCTCGGCGACGTTCGACATCACCGCGTTCACGCGCACGAACCGGCTGTTCGTCTCGCGCGCGATGGCCTCGGCGATGCTCGTCTTGCCGCAACCGGGCGGCCCATAGAACAGCAGCGAGCCGAAACGATTTTGCGCCACCAGTCGCGGGAGCAGGCTGCCCCCTTTCAAGAGATGATCCTGTCCGACGACCTCGGCCAGCCGACGCGGCCGCATGCGCGCCGCGAGCGGCTGGTGAACCGATGCGCGTGTTTCCGCCGGAGCGGCGGCGGCAGCATCCTCGCCAAACAGGTCGGGTTGATCGGCAGCGGGCATTACAGGTCAGTAAATGCACACGAATCGTCGCGAATGAAAAGCCCGCAGAAAATGGGTGTTCATTCCTCGCGGTTCGTGGTTTGAAATTTCGGCATGACCCCTCGGAGCCTCGGACACCGCGCGCCCCTGCTGTGGATCGTCCTGCCGTTTATGGCCGGGCTCGCGGTCGGAAAAAGCGGACTGCCCACGCCCGTCGGCTGGATGCTCGGGGCCGCCGCCGTCGCCGCCGGGAGCGCGTTATTTGGAGCCCGTCGGTCCTCGCGTCTCTGGGCGCCGGCCATGGTGGTGGCGATGTTTCTCGCGGGGGCCGCGGCCTACGGGTTACACCGCGCCCGGCTACCCGTGTGGGACGACCTGCCGCCGCGCGAAGCCCGCCTTTCGCTCCGCGTAGAGCGAGTCTTCGCCGCCGGCGACGGGCGGAGCGCCAGCGGCCTCGCCACCGTGGTGGGGACCGCCGACCACCTCCGCGATCTCGCCGGCCAGCGATTGTATTTCTCGCTCGCACTGGGCCGGGGCGAGCCACCGCCGATCCGGAGCGCCGTCGTCACCACCACCGGCGTGCTCGTGACCCTGCCGCGCGACCCGCCGGTCGACACCTTCGACGGTTATCTGGCCGGCACGGGCGTCAACTTTCGCCTCAGCCGCGGCCGAGTGCTCGCGGAGGAAAAACCCGCCAATGCCTACTATCGGTTTTGCGAGAGAGCGGCAGCATGGTGCCACGCCACCCTCGGCCGCGGCATCGCCGGGAAACGGCCCGAGCTTGCCGGCCTCCTCCGCGCCATGATGCTGGGCAGCACCCACGACCTCAGCGGCGAGCAGCGCACCCTCTTCATGCAAAGCGGCACGATGCATCTCTTCGCCATCAGCGGCCTCAACATTGGCGTCATCGCGGCGGCTTTGCAGGCGCTCGTCATGTTGTTCCGGTTGCCACGGTGGGGGCAGTTCGCCGCGGTGACTGCGGTGCTCTGGCTGTTCGTCGATCTTACCGGGGCCTCACCGTCCGCGGTGCGGGCGTTTGCGATGGCCGCCTTCGTGCAGGCGGCTTTTGTCCTGCAACGGCCGGGTAACGTCCTCGCGGCCATCGTGGTGTCGGCGTTCGCAGTGTTGCTGATTTCTCCCCTGCAGGTGTTCAGCGCGAGCTTCCTGATGAGCTATGCCATCGTGGTCGCGTTGCTCCTGCTCGGCCTGCCGTTGGCCGAGGCGTGGCTGGCGTGGTGGACGCCCTGGCACGACTTGCCCAAGGCCACGTGGCGGTGGTGGCAACACGCCCTCGATCACGGCTGGCGCGCCTTGGCGACAGCGCTCGCCATCGGCGTCGCGACGACCTTGGTCAGCCTGCTGACGAGCGTGCAGTTTTTTCGCCTGCTCACGCCGGGCGCGCTTGTCGCCAACCTTGTGCTCATTCCCGCCGCCATGGTGGTGACGCTGGGCGGCTTCGCTTCTTTGCTCTGCGGCTTGTTCGGTTTCGGATTTGGCGCCGCGCTCTGCAACCATGCCGCCGCCCTGGTCTTGCTCGGCATCGAATGGTGCGTCCGCGTGAGCGTGCAGGTGCCGGGCGCACACCTGCCGGCGACGTTTGTCTCGCCATGGGTTGGGCCGATCGCGCTTTCGCTGCTGCTCGGGGCGCTGCTGGGCGGCTATGCGGCGGAGTGGAAGCTCCGGCGGGGCGGTTGGTGGCCGCCGCTGGCGATCGTCGCCGTGGTGCTGATGTTTGCGGTGAAGTTCCACTGAAGAAGCAAATCTGGAACTCAGAAAATCAGGTCGCCAACAACCCCACCCCGACCCGTCATTGTTTCCTGAACTTTTTCCCAATCCGTTCCTTGAGTTCCTGAGTTCCAGATTCACTCTCTCTGGCTCAGAATCCTTTCCCAACATGAAAAGCGCCTACGAACTCGCGATGGAACGCCTCGCCAAATCCGACCCGGCGGCCGCCCCGCTCACACCGGCGAAAAAAGCCCGCCTCGCGGAGATCGACCGCGTCTACAAGGGCAAACTGGCCGAGCGTGAAATCTTCCTGAAGAAGCAGCTCGACTAGGCGCTCGCCGCGCAGAAGTTCGAGGACTTGGAGAAAATCAAACAGCAGCTCGGGAGCGAACGCGCCCGTTTCGAGGAGGACTGCGAGGCGGAGAAGGAGCGCGTCCGCCACGGCCGCTAAACCGCCAGCCGGTCAAACAAACTCAAAGTCGGCCACCACCGGGTGGTGATCGCTCGCCAAGGTCGGCACGACTTGGTGCCCGACACAGCGCAACGCGGCGTTGTGGAAGATGTGGTCGAGCACGTAGGGCTGGCGCCGCCAGGTGATTTCCGCCGACTGCACCGCCGAGAATCCGCTCTTGGAAAACTGCGCAACGAGGTCTTGGTGCCGGCGCACGTTGAAGTCGCCGCCCAGAATGGTGGCGCCCTTGACCGCCGCGAGCTGCGCCGCCACCAGCCCGCGCTGCAGCGGGTGCGTTTCGCTGCTGGTCCCCAGCATAAAAAACGCGAGCAAGTGCGTGTTGAGCAGCCGGAGTTCCCCGCCGGCCAACGTCGTCGTCGCACCGATCAACAACCGGTCGGTGGGCGTTTTCTTCTGCCCGAAAAAATCGAACTCGATCGGCGGCGAGGGCAGGTCCATCCGCGTCGTGTCGCGAAGGGGCGTCCGCGAAAAAAATGCCAGCCCGATCCCGAAGGGCAGCTCGCGCGGGTCGGCCTTCGGATAGCTGAACCAGCTATCGTAGCCCGTCAGCTCCGCCCGGAGTCGGGTGTAGTTGGGCGGCGGCTGGAACTGCACGCCACCCGGCATCGCCTGCTCGACTTCCTGCAAAAGCACGATGTCGGCGTCGTGGCGGCGGATTTCATCGACCGTGGCTTCGATCCGGACGGGCGCCCGATCCGGGTAGGCGTCATCCCAGCCCTGGCCAAACTGCATGTTGAACTGGAGGACGCGGAATCGGTTCATCGCGGACCCGGGGCCAGGTTCATTTCGACAACACCGCGCCGCCAGCCGCGGGAGTCACGGCGGCACCGGACGCAATTGTCTTTTGCTCTTCGGGATTCTTGCGGAAAACAAAGCGATTGATCTTGGCGCCCGTCGCGCCGTCGAGCGCGGGGAAACGCGCCATGTTGGTGGCGCTGGCGGCGGCCAGGCTGTCTTGATACTTGGCAACCACCGGCGGCTTCGTGGTGTCGGCTGCGGTGGAAATCGTGGCCTGACGACCGTTGTAGGTGCTCGTGGGCTGATCGATTTTCTCGGGCCGGCGCGAGTCCTTCTCTCGCACGTTTTTTTCGCGGGCCTCCTTGATATCCATCGGCGCGCGCCGCTCGCTGAGAGACGAGGATTTCTTTTCGACCGTCGTCTTCTCAAAACGCTTATCCTGCACGGCGCTGTTCGTCTCGGGGGTTTTCTTCTCGGCGCTCACACTGGCGGCGGGCGCAAAAGGCGCGTTTCGCTGCGTGTAGTCCACTGGCGTCGTGGCGTCCGCCGCCCGCAGCGGCGAGACGCACGCCGCGAGCAGCGACAAAACGATGAGGCCGGTCGGCTTCATGACGAGAGGCACGCCGCAGAAAGGCAACGCCACCACTTTGCGGCAAACCAATAATGCGTCACCACTTGTCGGTGCAATTCGGCGTGCCCTCACTCGGGCTCGGCCGTGCCTTCCACGACCCAAGCCCGGGCCTCCGGCACCTGCGTGAAGAACGCTTTCAGCGCGGCGCTCAGGTGCTCGGCGTAGCGATAGTGCGCGCCCATACCCGTCCGCAGTTCGGCCTCGTAGATGAACTTGTCCCCTTGGGTGCTGTGCTCGAAAGGCGTCTGGGCCCCAAGGAGCAGTGAGTAGACATAGGCCGGCGAGCCGCGCGCCATCAGCTCGCGCGTGAGCTCAAGTTGATCCGCGAGCAGCGCCGCGTGCGGGGTCCGCTCGATCTCCGGTGGGAGGTAGAACCCGGCTTGAATCAGCGGCGTGTAGCGGTGGCCGGTGCGATGGCGGTTGAGGTCGCGCAGCTCGGCCAGCGCCATGTTGTTCCAGGCGAAACTCACGCGCATCCGCCG
>JBDSGI010000248.1:0-5470 GCA_039919035.1 Opitutaceae bacterium | reverse complement strand
CGGGCGAGGCCGCTCTGCGGCCAGCGCGTCGCGGCGTCGGCGAGGTAGCCGCAGCTCTCGCGCACGCAGTGAAACGTGTGGTTCACGCAATGCTCGGCCTTGTTCCGGACGTGCCAGGCTGCGACGGCGGGTGCCGTCGCGGGTGATGAGTGCGAGGTGAGGGGTGATGGGTTAGCCGAGCCCATGACCGATGACCCCTGACCCATGACCTTTTCCACCGTCATCGAGGCCAGCGTGCGCACGACCTGCAATTGTCCGGTAGATTTGCTCGTGAGATAGAGGGCGCGGTCGAAGTGGCCGGAACGGAGTTGGCCGAGGGCGAATTCGAGGAGCACGCCGGTCTTGCCGAATCCGGTCGGCGCTTCGAAGAGCACCAGCGGATGTCCCGCGAAAAGCGCGGTCAGTTCCGCCTGCGTTGTTTCCTGACCGGGGCGCGGGGCCGCGAAGGCCGGACGAAAGCGCAGGCCGCGCAGTCGCTCGCGCGCGCGTAGGCGGAGATCGAGAAATTCGGCGACCCGCTCAAGCTGCGCCCGGCACAGGTTTTCGTCCGCCGGCGTGAGGGCGAGGGTTTGGGCGAGGCCGCTGGCGGCTTCGACGAAGCAGAGTTGCGGCGAAAAGCCGGCCGTGTCCGGGGCGGTGGCGGCGAGCGCGCCGAGGCGTGCAAGCAGGCCGTAGGTCGCGATTTGGATGAAATATTCCGGGTAGTCGCGGCGGAGTTCAGCTTCTTCGGCGGGCAGCGGCCGGGTGACGGATTTGATTTCGCGGAGCGTCACGCGCGGAGCGGTGCGAATGAGTTGGTCAATGCGACCGGTGAGCGTGAGGGTCCATCCGCGGTGGACGACGCGCCCCGCAAGGCTGATTTCAAACTCCGCCGCCGGGCCGTGCTCGACGGTGGCCTGCGCGCGGAGTTCGTTGTGCCAGTGCGTGCCGAGCTGCGCGCGCCAGAGTCCGGCGGCACCGCCGCCGACTGAGTCGCGCGGGCCGAGGGCGAAGTCGGAAAATTCGCCGACACTCAGCGCGGCCGTGCGGGCATCGAGGTCGAATTGCATCGCGTCAATCGAGCAGGATATCCGTGTGGCCGCGCAAGTAGTCTTCGAGGCGACGCTGCAAACGCGTCACGACCGCTGGTTCGGCGGCTTGCTCCGCCAGCGGACGGTTCAGCAGCCCGGCCACGATCTCGCGGTCGGAGGCGGGCAGGGTGGCGAACCAATCCTGCTTCACCGGATACCCCTCGTCGCGGGCGAAGCGGTAGAGGCTCTTGAAAAAAACCAAGTCCGGCCTAGCGCTCGTGGCAAAGGCCGCAAACGCGTGCCGCAACAGCGCAGCGACGGCGCTGCGGCTCTCCTCGTGCACGGAGTTCCGGGCGATGAGCGCGCCGAGCGCAGAGGCCTGCCGGAGCGTCTCGTAGCTGCGGCCAAGCGCCAGATGACGCGTGATCAAGGTGGCTTCCTTCACGAACCAAGTCCGGCCCTGGTTCGACGATTCGAGCAGCAGCCCCACCTCGTCAAAGAGGTCCAGCGTGAGCGAGCTCGACGTGGCCTGGCGGGCGAGGCGCTGCATGACCGTGAGCAGACCGTGCTCGGCGGAGAAGACGGTGTAGTTTTGAAATCTCTCCGTCGGGGACCGGCGCGAAAGCACGAGCGCCTCGGTTGGCAGCGACTGCGCGGGCATGGGAAAATGGGAGAAAAGAGAAAGGGCGAAGGGGAGGAAAATGCAGCGGCTGCGATGACTTTCCTGCTCCCTTCTCCTTCAATTTTTCTCCAACGCGCTCCGCGCGCGCGCCGGCCACGGCGGCATGACGGCGCCGCCCGAGATGATCATCTTCATGGCTTCGCCGACGGACATCTCCAGCTCCACGATCTCGCTGCGCGGCAACATGAGCATGTAGCCGCCGGTGGGGTTGGGGGTGGTCGGCACGAAGATCGTCCAGAGTTCCTGGCCGGCGAGGGCCTGGGCTTCGCCCTGCTGCCGGTTGGTGAGAAAAGCGAGCGTCCAGCTGCCCTTGCGGGGAAACTCCACGAGCACGACCTTGTTGAACAGGTTGCGGCGCTCCGACCCAAAGGTGGTGACGATCTGTTTGACGGAGTTGTAGACCGCGTTGATGCCCGGGATATTTTGGACGAAGCGTTCGACCGAATTGAGGAGGAATTTTCCAAAAACGTAATGGGAGAGGTAGCCTAGGGCGGTCACGAACGCGACGACGACAAGCGTCGCGAGAAAATCCCAGAGGAGCGGGATGCGTTGCAGCGATTCGGGGAGATAGCGCTCGTAGATCGGGCTGAAAGTGCCGCCGAGCAGGCCGATGATTTGCCGGAACGCCCAGATTGTGATCGCGAGGGGGGCGAGCAGCAGCGCGCCCGAGAAGAAGAAATTGCGGAGCGCGATGAAGCGGGAGTTGGGTGGCGGTGCGTCGGACATAGGCGGACAGCGCGCAGGCTTCGCCGGCGCCGCGCGGGTTGCAAAGTGTTTTTAAAGGCCGGCCGTCTCCGAGAGCCTAACTGTCTAGCCGAAGTCGTGAGACTTTGGACCCGTTGGTCTTCGCCCGAGCCAAAGTGTCACGACTCCGGCCATCCGGCGGCCCGTGGACCGGGGATGCGGATAGGCGCTAAGGCACTTCGTAAATTTCGAGGAGGACAGTGCCGGTCGTGCCGTCGCCGCTTGTGACCTGCGCGGTGTAGCTGCCGCCGACGAACGGCATCATCACCACGGCGTCGCGCGAGCCGGCGGGCAGCGGGAAGGCCCCGGCGCGCGCCAGTGAATCGGCAAGGTCGCTCTCGTAGGTCGGACCGCCGATGACCCCGAGGTAAACGTAGCCGGCCGTGTAAAGTTTGCCGTTGCCGTCGAAGATGCGGAGCACGGGTGCCCGCAATGGGTTGGTTACCCCGAAGGCGGAGAGCGCGGGGCCGACGGCGCGGAGGATGAGTTTCTTTCCCGGATTGTTTGCCGCCACCACGAAGCCGGAGATCAGGGCCGCGTCTGCATCCGGGCCGACGAGCGAACGCGTGGAGAGATTGAGCAAACGATCGGTCGGACCGACCCCGAGGATCAGTGCTTGCGAAGGCACGGCCAGCAGCAGCGGGTCGACGACGGTTACGACGTAGTTGCCGGCATCGCCCGAAGTGACGAAGGGAATCACAAACGGATTGGCGGTGGCGCCCGGGATCGCACGGCCGTTTTTTAGCCATTGCACCGGCAGGCGCCCGGAGTCGGGGCCGGTGATACGCAGGGTTTCACCTACCGGCACGCTGATGCGCGAAGGCGGCACGAAGCGGATGCCGAAGCCGATGTCGAGCGTGAGCGACGTTTCACCGCGGCTGGGTTCGACCACCGCGGGAATCAGACCTTGGGCTTGTGCGGTCGCAGCGAGGATGAGGGAGGCGATAAAAAATAGGAGACGGGCAGCGGGCATGGTAAAAGAGAATAAGGTAATTCCACCGACTCGAACGGCCAATGCTTGTGCCGTCAAACTGCCTGGAAGGGCTAGGCCCAGGCAATTTAGCGCGATCGCGTGGTGCGGAGCTCAAACCACGGCACCGCGGCGGCCTGCGCGACGACGCGCATCGCGCGGGCCTCGGCGCGGCGCATCGCACGTTTTTTCTCGGGCGCGAGATCGTCGAAGCCGGCGAGGTGGAGCCATCCGTGCACGAGGTAGAGCGTGAGTTCGGCAGAAAAGGCGGCGGGCGACGGTCGGGAGGCACATGCGGAAACGTGGCGGAGTGCGGCGTCGGCCGAGACGCAGATTTCGCCGGTGGTGCCGAGCGTCGGATCGCCTTCAAAGGTGATGACGTCGGTCGGCGTCGGGTCGGCGAGGAAATCGGCGTGGAGTTGCGCGAGGGCGGCGTCGGTGAGGAAAACGAGGGAGAGTTCGCCCGCAGGAATGGGAGGGATTTTCGATTTCGAAAACGCGGCGTCGAGGACGTGGATGGTGCGCGCCACCGCGCGGCGATTGAAGCGCAGGCGTGGGTGGCGGTTCGCAATCTCGATGACGCGCGGAGCGGATGAGCGGGAAATGTTTTGCTGCTTTGCGCGGGGTGAGGCGCGTGGGATTCGCTTAGCTGGCATCGGATTTCCGGTTGCCAGCGTCGGTCGGCGCCACCTCGCCGACGGGATAGGCGACCCGGGAGTGAAGCATGTTCAGCAGCGTGAACTGGAAACTGGTCTTGATCCGGGCGATTTCTGACAGGGTAAGCGGGGCGGCGTCGAGCTGGCCGTCGGCGATGCGATCGGCGACGACGCGGTTGATGGTTTCCTGCAGTTCCTCGGCGCGGACTTGGCGGAGCGAGCGGGTGGTGGCCTCGACGATGTCGGCCAGCGAAATGATGGCGCTCTCCTTGAACTGGGGAATCGGCCCGTCGTAGCGGTAGTCGGCTTCGTCGGGGGCGGCGGGGGAGGAAAAGACGAGGGGCGCGGGGCCGGATTCTTTTTTGCCCGGGGTGCGGGTGAAGGGCGCGCGGGACGCCTCCACGGCGCGGTGATAAAAATAGCGCACGAGAGTCGTCCCGTGGTGCTGCTGAATCGTATCGACCACGGCGCGGGGCAGATGGTGGCGATGCGCGAGTTCCACCCCGTCGGGCACGTGCTGTTTGATGAGGCGCGCGGATTCATCGGGCGGTAGGCTGGCGTGCGGATTGATGCCGTCGCGCTGGTTCTCGCCGAAATACTGCGCGTTCTGGGTTTTGCCGACATCGTGAAACAGCGCGCAAACGCGGGCGAGGAGCGGGTTGGCGCCGATGGCGTTGGCGGCGTTTTCCGAGAGCTGCGTGACGACGAGCGAGTGGTGATACGTGCCGGGGGCCTCCAGCTGCATGCGGCGGAGGAGCGGATGATTGTAGTCGGTCAGTTCAAGCAGCGTGATGTCGGTCGTGCGCTTGAAGAGCGATTCGAGCACCGGCAGCAGGCCCACGACCGCAATGCCGGTGAGCAGGCCGGTGCCGAGTCCCGCGCTCATCTGGCGCAGCAGGGTTTCGTAGGGCGTCTGGTCGGCAAAGCCGATGAGCGCGGCAAACGCCGCCACGGTGAGACCACCCGCGCCGGCCGCGCGGACGACGAGCCCGCGCCGCCGCGCATCGCGCCCGAAGAAGATCGCGACGAGCGAGGCGAGAAACGTGAGCACGAGCAGGTCGAGCCGGTTGCCGTAGATGACCCCGGTAAAAATCGAAATCAGCAGCGCCATGAAAATCGCGGACCCGGCGTCGATCAGGATGGCGATGATGAGCGGCGCGAAGGCGGTCGGCGCGACGTAGGGGAGCGTCGAGGCCCACGAGCCGTCGCGCACGAAGAACTCCGCGCCGCCGAGCGAGTAGTTGGCGCGCACCAGCGCGAGGTTGAAGATGACGACGAGCGCGAGCAGGCCGCAGCGGACGTTGCTGCGCAGCGTCTCGGGATCCTCGATCCGGATGTAGATGAGCGAGGCGAGCACCATCGCGAGCACGAGCAGCATGCGGCCGAAGAGCGTGAGGCCCTCGCTGGC
>JBDSGI010000247.1:0-3627 GCA_039919035.1 Opitutaceae bacterium | reverse complement strand
CGACACGGCGCACGGCGGAGAAGTTGATTTGAAATCAGAGACGCGCCGCGCACGCTGGCGCAAATGTCATTTGCAGAATTTCAGCAATCCATTGCGGGTGGAGCGCTACCGGCGGACTTAAGCGCCGTAATGCAGGCGTTATGGCACGACGCGCGTGGCGACTGGGAGCAGGCGCACAAATGTGCCCAAGATGATCACAGTCGGGATGGCTCGTGGGTTCACGCCTACCTGCACCGCAAAGAAGGCGACCGCGGCAACGCGGGTTATTGGTATGCGCGGGCCGGTCGGACGATGCCAGGGGCAAGCGTGACGCTTGAAACCGAGTGGGCGCAAATCGCGCGCGATATCACTGACCGTTGAGCAAGCTGAAACCCGGGTTTCGCTCGAACTCGTCTACTTACTTACGCCGCGCGGATTCGGCGCGAATCGC
Organism: Opitutaceae bacterium; assembly: GCA_039919035.1. Classification (GTDB taxonomy): domain Bacteria; phylum Verrucomicrobiota; class Verrucomicrobiia; order Opitutales; family Opitutaceae; genus ER46. The sequence goes on along the minus strand of JBDSGI010000247.1, from coordinate 3,197 downwards.
ATCGGCGCTTTCATTTGTCCACCCTTTGGACCCGGACCCACCCCAGCCGAAATCACTGGTGCGCATATAGGTGCTCTGGGACTCTTTCAAAATATAGGAGCCCGCGGCGGAATCGACCTTTCCGGCGTTGATCCCCGCGTCTCTGAGATCAGCCATGTTTTTCAGCCGCTCGTCTTCGGAATACAACACGAGTGCCCGGGCCTCAGACAGCCGGCCGATAAAGGGAAGAGACGTGAGGTTCAGCGCGCGATCGACGTCGGAGATGTAGCGCTTCATGGCGATGTCGGTCAGGCCTTTTTCTGTATTGATCACGCGCTCGCTGAAAATCACGGGCTTCTGCTCGCGCACGATGTATTTGGGCAGGCGGACGATGGCGTTCTTCGGTTTATCGAGGTCGCGCGCGTCGGGCAGCTCTTCTTCGGGCGGCGGCGGGGGCGGTTTGGGCGGGGGCGGCGTGTATTTGGGCGTGGCCGCGGCGAGGGCGGCGGCGACTTCGGGCGAAATCACGCGGGTGCGCTTCGGGGTGGCAGGTGTCGCCGACTGCTCGGGCTTGGCCTCGGCGAGGATGGCGGGTTTCTCCGCCGCTGCCGGTTGGGCAGCACCTACGATGCACACCAGCGTAGCGAGAAGGGTGGTTAGAACCAAGAGACGTGAAACAAGTCGAACCATGGTGGGGTAAGAGAACCGTGACGGACGGCGGGGTTCCGCACAAGCCCGAGAAATCTATGACTCGCGACGAGGCGAGGAGCGGGGACGAACTAGCGGCGGCGGTGGCGGAAGGCCGTCACGGCCATCACGATTCCGCCGAGCGAGAGGAGCGCGTAGGTCGAGGGCTCCGGCACCACGAGCGGGGGACCGGCGGCGTAGAGCGCGCTGACCTCGCCCTGGGTGAGCGCACCGTTGTAGAAACGCATGTAGTTCACGGTGCCGCCGGACGCCTCGGTCTGGCCCGTGACATTGTCATCCATGAAGAACCGAAACGCTCCCCCGGCCGCTGACGCTGCGCCGGCGGCGTCGTTGAACGAGAAACTGAGCTGGCCGTTCACGTAGCCGTTGACCACGCCGCTCGGATTGTCGCGGGTGATTACCACATGCACGCTGGTATTGGCGGCGATAATCTGCGGGCCTGGTGCCGAGCTGGGAAAAAAATTGAGCACGCCGTTGCGGTCGTAGGCGCCGAGATTTGACGCGAGGTTGGCGAAATCCACGAGCTTTCGATCGCCGGAGACGGTATTGAGCTTGAACGAGAATTCGAGGGAGTAGTTTACGGGGCTGAAGGCCGGGGCCGAGAAAGCAAGACCCTGATTGGCCGCGAAAATATAACCGAGCGCCGTGATCTGACCGCCGAAGGAGGTGAGGGGGGTGTTGCCCACGCTGTCATTCAGCGAGCCGCGGAGCGCGTATTCATGGACAAGAACGGCGGCACGGGCCGGCGCGAGCGCGAGGATCGCCGCACAGGCGAGAGTCATGATCCAGCGGGGAGCGTTCACGGTCGCTGAGATTGCAGGGCGAAGTGCGTTTGGCAACCTTCCATTCGACGCTACGATTCCGTCGAAAATGCCCGCCCCGTGGGGTTTATTGGGCTGGCTTGGCCGTCCGGTCGCGCACGGTTAGTAACTGCGCGGCGATGCTGAGGGCGATTTCATGCGGATGATTAGAGCCGAACTCCAAGCCGGCCGGGCAGTGAAATCTTTCGGCGCGCTCCGGGGTCAGCCCGCCGGCGATCAACTCACGCCGCAGGATGGCCGCTTTGGCTGCGCTCCCGATTACGGCGACGAAGGGGAAATCGCGCTCGGCCAGCGCGCGCTGCAAGATCGGGCGATCGGTGGCGTGGCCTTTGGTCATGCAGAGGACGAACGTGTTGTCTGGCAGGTCAGGCACGAGGTCGGCCGGACTCGCGTGCTGCACCACCCGGAGATTCGGCGCGTGCGGCAGTTGCTGCAGCCACTCGGGCCGCGAGTCGCAGACGGTGAGCGAGCAGCGCAGCGGCAACAGCACGGGGACGAGTGCCTGCGTCACATGTCCGGCCCCAAAAATCGCGATGGGCCAGCCCGCGCCGCGGGGGGGGTGGGGCTCGAAATAATACTTCACCGTGCCCCCGCAGGTCATGCCGGCGTCGGCCTTCAGGCTCCAAGTCACCAGCCGGGGCTTCGCGGCAACCGGTCCCGTGGCGGCGAGCAATTCCTGCGCAAACGCGATCGCCTGCGCCTCCACGCGGCCGCCGCCGACCGTGCCGGCGCGCCGACCTTCCGCAGTGACAATCATCTTCGCGCCGGCGTCCTGCGGCGTGCTGCCGACCGCTTCCACCAACACGACCAAAGTAAAGGCCGTGCCCTCGCGCTCCAGCTCCGCGAGATTTGCGTAGCAGTCGTTCATGAGGCTTTCGTTTTGCGGATGCGTTCCTGCCAGTGCTCGCGGCCCGCGAAAAACTCCAGCGATTCCGCGGCCGGCACGGGTTCATCGCGCGTGAGGGTGAAGGCGGCACTGAACAGCCGCTCCGGCTCGTCCGTTGCCAGGCCAAACGGCGGGCCGTCCTCCTTCTCTCCAAACAAGTAAAATCCCGCCAGCGCGCCTCCGGGTCGCAGCAACTCCGCATACCGCGCCACCATCCGCGGCCAGAGCGCCGGCGGCAGCGCACATAGGAAAGTGCGTTCGTAAATGCAATCGAACGGCCCGTCCGGAAACACGTGCGTGAAAAAATCCCCCTCGATCACCTGCACGCCGGTTCGCGCGCCGGTCTGCGCCCGCGCGCGCGCTGCCGCCGCAGAACTGATATCGATCGCGGTGACGTCATAACCCGCGTCGGCGAATGCCGCGATTTCGTGGCCCGATCCGCAACCGGGAATAAGCGCGCGGGGGCTTTCGCGCCGCCGGGCCGAGGCGCCGGCAAGGTAGCGGCGCAGCGCCAGCGGCACCCCGCCGAAATCCCACGGCGTTTGCCCGGCGAGATAGCGTTGATTCCAAAATACGGGATCGGTCGGTGATTCGGGCATGATGGCTCGCGCGGCGCGGGCGTGGGGCGAGACAACGCAGGCCCGGGGCCGCGTCAAGGGATGCGAGGATTTCGTCTCTGGCTGCGCTCGACAATCACGCCGGCCGGACCTTATCAAGCAGTCATGCTTTATCCCCAAGTGCTCGCGCGTCTGGTCGCCGTTGGCTTTGTCGTCGTCGGCATCCTCGGCTGCGCCACCACGGCG
>JBDSGI010000246.1:0-3580 GCA_039919035.1 Opitutaceae bacterium | reverse complement strand
GTGAGCGAATTGTGGCAGGTGGGCACGCTGCGATTCTTTGTGGCGATGGGCGTCGGCGGCGAGTGGGCGGTGGGTGCGGCGCTGGTCGCGGAAGTGTTTCCCAAAAACGCGCGCGAGCGGGCCAGCGGTATTTTTCACGCGACAAGTGTCGTTGGCCTCTGGCTCGCCGCCGGCGTCGGGCTCTGGGTCGGCAGCGCGTGGCGCACAGCCTATCTCGTTGGCATTGTTCCGGCGCTGCTCGTGCTCTGGGTGCGGATGAGCGTGAAGGAGCCCGAATCATGGCGACAGGCCAAGGCCACGAAGGCCGGGCGCATGGGCAGCTTCCGCGAGCTGCTCGGCGATCCACGCTGGCGTTCGCGCGCTATCTTCGGCGCGTTGCTCGCGATGGTAGGCCTCGCGACTTTTTGGGGCGTGGTGGTCGCCGGACAAAATATCACGGAAGACCTTCTGCGCCGGCTCGGCCTGGCGGAGGACGAAGCAGCCAGTCGCGGCAAGATCGCGTTTGGTTTCGTGCAGACGACCGGTGCCGGGATCGGAATGCTGGCGATGGGACCGATGAGCGTGCGTTGGGGCCGGCGAAGGACGTTCGCGCTTATGCACGTCGCCGCCTTCGTCACGACCCTCGCGGTCTGCTGGTTGCCGCGATATTTTGGCAGCTACGCGCTCCTGCTTTGCCTGCTGCCCGTCTTCGGCTTTTTCGCGCAGGGATTGCACGCGGGCTACGCGGTTTATTTCCCGGAATTGTTTCCGACTCATCTGCGCGCGACGGGCGCGGGGTTTTGTTTCAACACCGGACGCATCCTCGCCGCCCCCGTGCTCATCTGGCTCTCGGCGTGGATGAAGGCCGTGTTTCCGCTGCCCGTCGCGATTTCCGTGCTCGCGGGATTCTTTCTGCTTGGGTTGATCTTCCTGCATTTCCTCCCCGAAACGAAGGGACAGGAACTCCCAACGTGAAACATCGCGGCGAAAACCCGTCGCCGAAGCCGGACTCGACCCATTCATGAACCCTCGTTTGCGCGCCCTCCCCATCTGCATGTTGATTCTCTCGTCCGGCCTCCTGCGGGCGGCGGTCCCCGTCGACCTCGCTGGTCTCGCCGCCGACAGCGAGATTCGCGTAGTGCACAGCGCCGCCACCGATCTCGTCACGCTCGATTGGCCCGCGTCCACTGCCGCTGGCGGAGCGCATGCCAGCATCACGCTCAATCTCGGCAAAGATAAACCGCTGATCGAGCGGCTCGCATGGCAAACGTCTTCCGGTGCGACGCGAACGATCATCGCCGAGAATCTCACGCCGCTCACCATTCTGACTGTCGGCGCCCGCGACCTCACGCGCAACGGTTGGATGGTTTTCTTCGACAAGGTTCACACGCGTCCCTCGCAGCGCTTCCCGGCGCGGCTGACGCCGGCGGCCGCGAGCGTGACCACCACTGCAACGCGCGCCCGCGTCGTCATCGAGGGATTGAGCGCCGGCGCGTTTACCGGGCGCTACGAGATCACGATTTTTTCCGGCAGCCCTCTCGTGATGCTGGAGGCGGTGCTTTCCACCAAAGAGCAAGGCCGCGCGATTCTCTACGATGCCGGACTCGTCTCGCCCATCAACCGGGTCGCGGGCTACGCGTGGTTCGATCCTCGCTCGGGCGCGCAAGTCGCGCCGTCCGACACGGCCGCTGGCGTGCGCTCGGCTCGTTTTCGGGCGGTCGCCATGGACTTCCCCGGCGGGAGCATCGCGATGTTCCCACCGCCCCATCGCTATCTCTACCCTTTGGATTTCGCGGACAACTTCGGCTTCAACTGGCTCGGCCGGCACTACGACGCGGCGTTTCCCGGCGACGGCATTGGTGTCCGCCAGCCTCCTGCGGGCGACAACCGCTTTGTGCCTTGGGTGAACGCCGCCCCCGGCACCGAGCAACGACTCCCACTCTTCTTCCGTTTCGGCCCCGCGGACAGCACCGCCGAACTCGCGGCCGTGCAAACCTACACCCGCGGCGATCGCTTCGCCGCGCTGCCCGGCTACAAGACTTTCACGAGCCACTACCACGTCGAGCACACGCTCGATCTGCTCGCGCGCCAGAAAGGCCCCGGCAGCGACGCGTTGCCCGACGAACTGCGCGAACCCGGTTTCGTCCGCGCCTTCCAAGCGGCCGGAGTCGATATCGTTCACCTCGCGGAATTTCATGTCGGGGGCACGCCCCGCCTCGGCACCGAGGAACGCCTTCGCCAACTCCGGCTCATGCACGCGGAGTGCGCGCGACTCTCCAGCGGCAAGTTCCTGCTACTCCCCGGCGAGGAGCCCAACGTTCATCTCGGCGGGCACTGGATTAGCTTTTTCCCCAAGCCGGTCCTTTGGGTGCTTAATCGCCCGACGGAAAAATCCTTCGCTGAAACCAACGCCGCCGGCGAAACCGTTTATCACGTCGGCAGCCCCGCCGACGTCCTCGCCTTGATGCAGCGCGAACACGGGCTCATGTGGACAGCGCACGCGCGCGTTAAAGGCTCAATCCCGTTTCCCGACGGTTATCGCGACACGGCGTTTTTTAAATCACCGCATTTTCTCGGTGCCGCGTGGAAAGCCATGCCCGCCGATTACTCGCGCGACACCCTCGGCTGGCGCGTGCTCGATCTACTCGACGACATGAACAACTGGGGCACCGACAAGAGGGCGCTTGGCGAAGTCGATGTGTTCAAGATCGAGCCGCACTCCGAACTCTACGGGCACATGAACATGAACTACCTGAAGCTCGACCGGCTACCGCGTTTCGGCGATGGGTGGCAGCCCGTGCTCGACGTGCTGCGTGGCAGAGAGTTCTTCGTCACCACGGGCGAAATTCTCGCCAGCAATGCGCGCATCGAAACGACGAGCGCCCACGCGACCGAGATCTGCGCGCAGCTCGCTTGGACGCTCCCGCTCGCCTTCGCTGAGATTGTCGCGGGCGACAGCAGCCGCACCGTGCGCCGTCGCATCGACCTCACCGAGACCCACGCGTTCGGCGAGCGCGCCTTCCGCGCCTCCCTGCCCACCGAACCGGGACTGCGCTGGGCGCGCCTCGCCGTGTGGGATGTCGCGGGCAACGGCGCGTTCACTCAGCCCGTCGTCCTGCCGTAACCGCTTCAGTTCTCCGGAAAATCGAACCGGCTCTACCTCGTCCATCTCGCCAAAGGTCAGCGGCCACTGGCCGCCGCCGTTGAAGGCAAACTCTCCATCACGCTTGCCGCGCCCACGGCGGACGATTGGCTCACCGTCATCAGTAAAAAATAACAAACCCGCCCCATCCAACCCGCCGCCCCTGCATATGTTTCGCTTCATCTCCCTCCTGATTCTCGGCTCCCTTGCCCTAACTTCCTTCACCTGCGCCGCTTCCTCTCCGGCCAAAACCGTCGTCTCCATTGTGGGCGACAAATTCTTCATCAACGGCCAGCCGACCTACGCGGGCCGCACGTGGAAGGGCAAAAAAATCGAGGGCCTCATGATGAACTCGCGCATGGTCCAGGGCGTGTTTGACGACCTGAACCCCGAGACGATCAAGCGCTGGGCCTATCCCGACACCGGCAAGTGGGACGCTGAGCGCAACACCCGCGAGTT
>JBDSGI010000245.1:0-4195 GCA_039919035.1 Opitutaceae bacterium | reverse complement strand
CGACGGCGCGGTGCTGCAACGCGAGAAAACGCTCTCGATCTGGGGCTGGGCGGCGGCGGGCGAGAAAGTCGCCGTGTCGTTTGCCGGGCAAACGCGCGAGGCCACCCCCGGGCCCGACGGCCGTTGGCTCGTGCTGCTTGATGCGCTGCCGGCGAACAGCGTCGGCACCGAACTCGTCGTCACCGGAAAAAACACGATCACGTTGCACGATGTCGTCGTCGGCGAGGTGTGGCTGTGCTCCGGCCAATCCAACATGGAGTGGCCCGTGAGCCGCGCGACCGATGCCGCCGCGGAAATGGCCGGCGCCAATTTTCCGCTCCTACGCCACGTGCGGATCGAGCACACCGTCGCCACCTCGCCCGCCGACACGGTGAAGACCGGCGGCTGGCAGCCGGCGACGCCGCAGCATGTCGGCGGGTTTACCGCCGTCGGGTATTTCTTCGGTCGCGATCTTCACCAGAAGCTCAGCGTGCCCATCGGGCTCGTGCACAGCTCGTGGGGCGGCACGCCGGTCGAGTCGTGGATGAGCCCCGCCGCGCTCGCGAGCGATCCGGCCTTCGGTGTGGTGGCGGAGCGCTGGACGAAAAACCTTGCCGACTTTCCGATGGCCAAAACCGCTTACGACGCGGCGCTCGTGGCGTGGCAAACCGCCGATTCTGCCGAAAAAGCGAAGGGTGCTCCCAGCCACGCCGCGTGGCTCAAAAAAAATCCCCGCCCCCGCGCGCCGCGCGGCCCCGGCGATGCTTGGACGCCCGCCGGCCTCTTCAACGGCATGATCAACCCGCTGCTCCCCTACGCGCTGCGCGGCGCGATATGGTATCAGGGCGAGAGCAACGCCGAGCGCGCCTCGGAATACCACGCGCTCTTCACCGCGATGATTACGGCATGGCGGGCGCATTTCGGGCAGGGCGACTTTCCCTTCTACTGGGTGAGCCTCGCCAACTACGGCGTGACAACCGACGGCGGCGAGCGCGGGCGCTCGTATGCGTTGCTCCGCGAGGCCCAGACGCAAACGCTCACGCTCCCCAACACCGGCCAGGCCCTCGCCATCGATCTCGGCGATCCCAAGGATATTCACCCGACGAACAAGCAGGACGTCGGCCGCCGGCTCGCACGGCTGGCGAAGAGCCGGATCCATGGCTTCGTGGTCGACGACACCGGCCCGACATTCTCCAGCGCCACGCCTACGGGCAACGCCTTGCGGGTCCGCTTCACCCATGCGGCCAACGGCCTCGTCGCCCATGGGAAACCTGTCCAATCCTTGGAACTCGCCGGCGCCGACCGCGTGTTTCACCCCGCCGAAGGCCGGATCGACCGCGACACCCTCCTCGTGACCTCGCCCGCCGTGCGCGAGCCGGTCGCCGTGCGCTACGCGTGGTTCAACGCCCCCGAGGCTAATCTCTACAGCGGCGCCGGCCTACCCGCCGTGCCGTTCCGCTCGGACGAATGGTAGAATCCGGCCCCAGCTCGCTTTTTTGACGAAGGCGACGCGACGCCCTCGTCGTGCAATCGTGACCGCGTTGAGGGCACCACGCCTCCCAACACTTCGCGCCTGGCTCAGGGAACCGAGGGCGCGCGCCGGAAAAGCCAGCTGCGCCCCTTCTCCGCCCAATCGCGCCGGTATGCTTGCGCATCCTTGACCGGCCGCTTACGTCTGTCCTCCGCCCATGAAACACACCCGCATCATCGCCCTCATGTCCCTCTTCTCGCTGCTCACCGGGTTCGCCCGCGCCGAAGCCCTCAAAGTCGGCGACCAAGCCCCCGTCGTTTCCGCAATGACCGACGCCGGCACCACGCTGAACCTCGGCGACGTCTACAAAAAGAACGACTACACCCTCGTGTGGTTCTATCCCAAGGCCCTCACCGGCGGCTGCACCAAGCAGGGCTGCTCGCTCCGCGATGCCAGCGCCGACCTCAAGAAACTCGGTGTCGCCGTGGTCGGTGTCAGCACCGACTCTGTCGAGAAGCAGAAGGAGTTTAGGGAGAAGAACAATTTCGACTACCCGCTACTCGCCGACACCGACAAGAAAATCGTCAAAGCCTTCGGCCAAGCCGGCATCGCGATGGCCAGCCGCGAAGCCTACCTCATCGATAAGTCCGGCAAGGTCGTCTATCACGACAAAGGCCAGACCGAGAAGCAGGCCGAAATGGTCCTCGCGTTTCTGCACGCGAAGAAGAGCTGAGCAACGAACCGTTCCGTCCACGGAAGTTCACGAAAACAAACTCAGGCCGCGCTGACCCAGCGCGGCTTTTTTTGTTTAGGATGTCTTCCGTAGGCCTCTCAAAATCTTCTTCGCGACCTCGGCGAGTCACTGGTATAGATCGCGCGGCACAAGGTCTGGTCCAGCCCTTGACGCTCAGAAGGTCCCCGAGAATCCTACGCGCTGTGAAGCCACTCCGCCCCATTGCTCCCGCTAATATGAAGTGGGGGGCCTAACACTACTAGGCAAAATTTCGTGATGCGACGCGTCGTGCTTACCATCGTATGCGCGGCCGATGCATCTGCTGCCGGCTGGGCAGCGGCCGACGACATCCGCAGAGCCAGTGGGTATTATCGCATAACCGGGCCGTATGTCGCAAAAGTGGTAAGCTACCGAGCTAATTTTCGTTCCAGGCATCCTATTGTAGAGGTCCAGTTTCCGTCCTTGAAGGCGTTCACCTTTGAATCGCACAAAGGATTTCGATTCGAGCTTTTCGCGATCGGCCAATCGGTCAAGTTGGTTCAAAAGCAATCTTCCCTCGGGGCTGGCTTGTCCTCGACCATAATTTACGAAATCGACGACTCGATCCATCGTTTCGGCACGACGATCCTCATTCTAGCCGTCGGTCTGCTGTCGGTCGCTGTGGCTTTCATCCAACTGCGATTCCCTGAATCCAAACGGCCGACCAAACAGGTTGAGGAGCACGGAAATATTGCGCCTCACTGAAGAGGATCGACCTTGGCGGGTTGTGCCGCACAGCAACCAGCGCCGCTGCGATCTTGCGGTTATTTCACCGCGCAATAAAAGACCGACATGAACTATCAGGACCTCATCACCATCGAGGCCGACAAGCGGGGCGGAAAGCCCTGCATCCGTGGCCTGCGCATTACGGTCTATGACGTGCTCGACTACCTCGCCGGCGGTATGAGCGTGGAGGAAATCCTCGCGGATTTCCCCGATCTCACGCGCGAAGACATCATGGCGGCCATCGCGTTCGCCGCTGATCGCGAGCGGCGACTGTTTGGCCTCCCGGCGGCATGAAACTCCTGTTCGACGAGAATCTCTCGCCGAGGCTCGTCACTCTGCTGGCCGGTCTTTTTCCCGGCAGCATTCATGTCCGCGATGTCGGCCTGCATAGCACCTCCGATCCACTCGTCTGACGCCACGCGCTCGAACAGGGGCTGATCATCGTTTCCAAGGACGAGGACTTTCATCACCTCAGTTTTCTGCGTGGTGCGCCGCCCAAAGTGATCGGCATTCACACGGGAAATTGCTCCACCACGCTCGTGGTGCAGTTGCTTCGCGCCCGACACGGGCAAATCGAGGCTTTTGGAGCCGACGGGACGGCATCATTTCTCGCCCTGCCCAAAACCGCGCGACCCGGCTCAGAGTTCCTCATCCCGCGCCCCCGGCAGTGCGGTGGCGTGCGGGTCGTGGCGCACCCGGACAAGCCATGCGGCGATCTCGTGGTCGTCGTTGGCCGGCCAGGGCGCGGCGACGAGATCGATGACGCGGAGCGCGCCGTCGGAGCAACGCACAAAATTTCGCGCATGCAGATCGGCGATGAGCCAGGCGTGGCCGCCGTGGAAAAAGAGCCGCGGGTGGTCGCGGTTGGCGCGGACGAAGCGCGAGGGAATCTCGATCAGTCCGGCGGGCAGCGAGGCGGACATGTCGTCGCCCTGCGGCAACGTTTCGCCGAGGGCCTGCTTGGCGACCAGAATTCCCTCGGGCGTGATGGCCACGACTTCCGTCGCCATCCCGCCGAGGGCGTGGATGAGCAGGAGTTTTTCGAGCAGCCCGCGATAGGTGCCCAGTCCGGCGGCGGCCACGAGCGCCGCTTCTTCGCCGCGGCGAAAGCCAAACTCACTGCCCACGCGCTTCCCTTCGCGTGGCAGGTAGAATTTATAAACCGAGCCGTCGCCCGCCGCCGCGTAGGCCCACGCTTCCACGCCGCCGCCGATGCGGAGCAGTTTTTCGTTGGGCTCTTCCAGCGG
>JBDSGI010000244.1:0-7211 GCA_039919035.1 Opitutaceae bacterium | reverse complement strand
GGCGGCCGCGGCAGGATTGCGAGCTGAAGGTTTTCGCGTGGACATCGCCGCGTTCGATGTGACGAACGGCGCGGCGGTCGAGCAGGCGATTGCGCGGGTGGAATCGGAAGTGCAGCCGATCGATATTTTGGTGAACAACGCCGGGATTCACCGCCGTGCGCCGCTGGCGGAAATGACCGAGGCGCAGTGGCGCGAGGTCGTGGACACGAATCTCACGAGCGCTTTTCTCACCGCACGCGCCGTCGCCCCGCGCATGATCGCGCGAGGCTCCGGCAAGATCATCAACACCTGCTCCGTTATGAGCGAGGTGAGCCGCCCCACGATCGCCAACTACGCGGCGGCCAAAGGAGGTTTGAAAATGCTCACGCGCGCGATGGCCGTCGAGTGGGCCGGCCGCGGGCTCCAGATCAACGGCATCAGCCCGGGTTACATGCGCACCGAGCTGACCGGCGCGCTCACCATCGATCCGGTGTTCGACCGCGTGATCTGTGCGCGGACGCCGGCCGGCCGTTGGGGCGAACCGCGCGAGTTGGTCGGCGCCGCGGTGTTTTTGGCGTCGCGCGCCTCCGATTTTGTAAATGGCCAAATCCTCGTCGTGGACGGTGGATTGCTCTCGGCGGTTTGAAACTCCGCCTGGAAATCGGCCTTGACACTATTTCCGACGAAAATGTAAACGATACCATCGTTAGCTGGCCCCACCTTACCCCCTATGAAAATCCCTCACTTCGAGACCGTGGCAAATGCTGCCCGGCTCTTGTCCCGCTTTAGTTTCGTGACCTCATGCCTAGTCGTGGCGGTGTTGTCCGCCCCGGCCGTGGCGCAGTCCGGCTCTTCCGGGAAAATCACCGGCCGCGTCTTTAATCCCGCGACTCAGCAATACGTGCGCAACGCCGAGATTCGTGTGAGTGGCACCGATTTGGTGGCCTACTCTGGTGACGACGGCTCGTTTTTACTGACCAATGTCCCCATCGGGGAGGTCTCTGTGACGGCTACTTTCACCGGCTACGATGTCGCTTCCGGGAAAGTGGCGGTCGGTGCCGATCAAACCGCGATGCAGAATTTCGAGCTGAAGGGCTCGACCTATCAGCCGGGCTCCCTTTCGGGGCCCAAAAAAGAAGGCGAGGTCATCAGGCTGGACAGCTTCGTGGTCTCCTCCGAGCGCGAGGGCAACGCCAAGGCCATCATGGACCAGCGCGCGGCGCTCAATATGAAGAACGTCGTCGCCACCGACAATTTCGGTGAGGTGACCAGCGGCAACATCGGTGAGTTCGTGAAATACATGCCCGGCGTCGTCATCGATTACACCCAGTCCGACGCTCGCGCCGCGCGCATCGGCGGCCTCGATCCGAAATACGTCGGCATCAGCATGGACGGGATGCGCATGGCCAACGCCTCCTCCGGCAGCTTTGGCGGTTCCTCCCGCGGCTTCGAATTCGAGCAGGCCTCGATTAACAGCATCGAGTCGATCGAGGTCAGTAAAACCCTCACCGCGAGCATGGACGCCGATGCCGCCGCCGGCAGCATCAACCTGAAAAGCCGAAACGCATTCGAGCGCAAGGGCCGTGAAGTCGTCGCCGAGGCCACGGTCTCGGCCAACACCTACGCCTTGACGTTTCACAAAACGCCCGGCCCCGACGACGGCAACCACCTGAAAATTTTTCCCGGCGCCAAGCTCAGCTACGGCGAGTCTTTCGGCGGCCGCTTCGGCGTGCAGCTCAACGTCGGCACCAACAGCGTTTACACCGAGCAGGAAAACGGCACGACGAACTACGACTTCAGCAACGCCACGCGCGGGCCCTTTATCAGCGGCGTCAGTTTCCGCCACGGCCCGAAGATCACGCGCCGCGATTCCTTCGGCGCCAACTTCGACTACAAGATCGCCGACGGCCTCGTGTTTTCGCTGCGCACCGCCGGCTCCCACCTCAACGATCAATACGTCAACCGCGTGATCAGTTTCACCGCCGCCGCCGCGCAGATTGATCCGGCCTCGACCCTCACCAAGGTCATCGCCAACCCCACCGCCAATGCGACCACGCGCATGGAGGAGTCGCAGGGCCACCGCAACCGCCTCAACGACACGGTCACCTACACGCCCAAGCTGGTTTACAAGGTGGGCGACCTCGCGCTCACCGCGGGCGGCGGTTACTCCCGCAGCCGCACGCACTACACCGATCTCACCGGGGGCTTTTTCAACAACGTGATCGCCCGCCTCACGCGCATGGGCTGGACCGCCGAGCGCGACAGCACGATCCAGCCCGGCTGGCGCATGACGCAGACCGCCGGCCGCTCGTGGTTTGATCCGGCGAGTCTCGGTCGCGACGACGCCAACGCGAACAACGTTCGCAGCCGCATGACCGGTGGCCAGAATCAAGTCTTTGTCGCCTACCTCGACGGCAAGAAGACCTTCAACCTCGCCGGCCTCCCCGTGATGCTCTCCACGGGCGCGAAGACCCGCCTCACGACCCACGACATCTACGACAACTCCCGCCAGTGGACCTACGTCGGGGCGGCCAACTCCCAGACCGCCGCGACCACCGTGTTCCCCGTGTATCAGAACCGCGGTTTCGACCCCAAGGTGGGCGGCAACATGACCGCCCTCAATCTCCCCTACGTGGACAACACCGAGATGCAGCGCATCTATCTGCGCAACCCCTCATATTTCACCGAGGACACGGTGACCGGTTTCCGCAACGCCTTTACCAGCCTGCGCTCGCTCAAGGAGCAGGTGGATGCCGGGTTCATTGAAGCCTCCACGCGCGTCAACCGCCTGCGCCTCAACCTCGGCCTCCGCCACGAGCGCACCCGCAACACCGGGCGCGTGTTCGAGATTCTCCCCGATGCCGTCGTTCGTGCCGCCGGCTACACCGCCAACACCATTCCCTACATCGCTTATCAATACCGCAACGGCCAGCGCCAGAGCCAGTATGGCGGCTACCGCGATTGGTTCCTCAGCGGCGGCGCCAAGTATGAGTTCACCCGCAACCTCGTCCTGCAGCTCTCCGCCAGCCAGGCGATCCTCCGGCCCGGCTACGACAGCGTCGCCGGCCTCCCCGCCATCGACGACATCCGGGGTATCGTCACGGTCCCGAATCCCCAGTTGAAGCCCGAGCTCTCCAACAAGTATTTCGCGAGCGTGCAGTATTACCTCGAGCCCGCCGGCACCGTCGCCCTCTCCGTCTATCAGCTCGATATTAAAAACATGGGCTCCGTCAACACGCCGACGACCGGCGCGGCGGCCGGCTTCGACGACCCGGCCTACGCCGGCTACACCTTCCAGCAGCCCACCAACCTCACCGGCACGAGGAAGATGAAGGGCGTGGATTTCGAATACAGCCAGCAGCTCGTCTTCCTCCCCGGAATCTGGCGTGGTCTCAGCGTGTTCGGTTCCATCTCGCGCACCGTGGCGCCCCTCCCGTTGGTCAGCGTCGTGCCGAAGGCCGCCAACGGCGGCATCCGCTTCAGTAACTACAAGTTCAACGTCCAGCTCCGCGCCACGTGGTCCGCCGCCCGGATCGACAGCTTCGGCACCAATGTGATCAACTGGCAGGCCGAACGGCTTCTCGCCGATTTTAGTGCCGGCTACAAACTCACCCGCACCTACGAGCTCACCCTGGCCGGCCGCAACATCAACAACGCGTTCCAGGACTACTACGCCAACACCCCCGGCCTCCTCCGCTCCCGCGAAATCCTCGGGCCGATCTGGACGCTCGGCGTCCGCGGCCGGTTTTGATTTACGCCTGCGGAATCTCCGGCGACACGAGGTCGGGTCAGCCTCGGCAATGCCCGCGCGCCATGAATTCGGCGGGCGTCGCCGTGTTTCGCCGATTTCATGGAGCCGCAAAAGGAGCTGGCCGCTCCGGTGAAGATTCGTCTGGGGCTGGCTCCAGGTTTCACCCCGCCTGACAAAACGTGGGTTTCACCATCCGAATCACGATTTCTCATTCCTCATGGCAAGTCTTCATGAAGTCGCCGCCCGCGCCAACGTTTCCATCGCGACCGTCTCGCGCGTCCTCAACAAATCCGACAAAGTCGTGCCCGCGACGCGCGCGAGGGTGGAGCAGGCGCTGCGCGATCTGAACTACCGGCCCAGCCGGGTCGCGCGGCGGCTGCGCATGAAAGATGGTCGTGCCCATCTGGTGGGCTTGATTATTCCCGACATCCAGAACCCGTTTTATGCCGAGATTGCCCGCGGCGTGGAGGATGCCGCCTACGCGAGCGAATATGCGCTGCTCCTTTGCAACTCCGATGAAAATCCGGATAAAGAGCGTTTCTACCTCGACGTGATGCGCGCCGAGTCGGTGGACGGCATTATCCTGCCGCCGTTTGACGACACGGATGTTGCCGTAATCGAGACGGTGAAGACGGGAATGCCCGTGGTATGCGTCGACCGGAGCCTCGCGAATTTGAAAACCGATCTCGTCGAGGTGGACAACTACCAGGGGGCGATCAAGGCCGTGAATCACCTGATCGATCGAGGCCACACGGGCATCGCTTTGATTGAGGGCCGCACCGGGGTCTCCACCAGCCGCGAGCGCCGCCGCGGCTACCTTGATGCTCTCGCGACGCGGGGCATCGCGCCGCGGACGGAGTTCATGCGCGCCGGCGACTTCAAGCAGGAGAGCGGCCACGTGCTCACGCGCGAGCTGCTCGCGCTACCCGAGCCGCCGACCGCACTCTTTGTTTGCAACAACCTCATGACGGTCGGCGCGCTAGCCGCGCTCCATCACGCTGGCCGGAGGGTGCCCCAGGAGCTCGGGCTCGTGGGCTTCGATGATCTGCCGTGGGCCGAGGCGCTCGATCCGCCGCCGACGGTTGTGCGGCAGCCGGCCTACGAAGTCGGCCGGCAAGCGATGGAGCTGCTGCTCAAGCGCATCACTGATCCGCAACGCCCGCCCGTCACGGTGCGTCTCCAGCCGGAGCTCGTCGTGCGGCGCTCCACGTGACTTTCTCCGCCATGCCTCTGCTCCGCCGCTTCTCCCTTCACGCTGTTGTTTTGCTGGCTCTGCGCCTGTCGGCCTGTGCTGCCATGCCCTCGGCTCCGCCCGCGCTCGTCGTGGTCATTACGATCGATCAGTTTCGCGGCGACTATCTCGCGCGCTTTGGGCCGCATTTCGGACCGGGTGGCTTCCGCCTCTTGGCAGAGCGGGGGGCCAATTTCACCGATTGCCGCTACCGCCACGCCGTGACCAAGACGGCGTGCGGCCACGCCACTCTTCTCACCGGCGTCCACGCCGACATCCACGGCATCATCGCCAACGACTGGATCGACCGCGAGTCGATGCGCCGCGTGAACTGCGTGGACGACGACACGGTGCAGATCGTCGGCCTGCCCGAGATGCGCGGTGGCGTGCGCGTGCCCACGCGCAACCCCGCGCTCGGCGCCTCCGCGCGCCGCCTGCTCGCCACGACCGTGGGCGATGAGTTTAAGCTTGCGCGCGGCCCCGGCCCCAAGGTCATCGGCGTTTCCAGCAAAGATCGCTCGGCCATTTTGCTCGCCGGCAAACTGGCCGACGCCGCCTATTGGATGGATAAGGGCCGCATTGTCTCTTCCTCGGCTTACGTGAAGGAACTTCCGGCTTGGGTGAACACCTTCAACGACTCCGGCCGCGTCGAGGCGTTTTTCGGTCGCACGTGGGACCGCCTCCTGCCGATCGCGGCCTACGACACCCTGGTCGGCCTCGACGACGCGCCGGGCGAAGCCGGTGAAATTGGCATGGGCAGAACGCTGCCCAAACGCATTAACGGCGGCACCGCCCAGATCACACCGGCCTTTTACGACGCCTTCGAGGGTTCGCCCTTCAAGAACGAGGTGTTGGTTGATTTCGCGCGCACGCTCGTGGAGCAGGAAAACCTCGGTCGCCGCGGCGTCACCGACATGGTGTGTCTTAGCTTCTCGACCAACGACACGGTCGGCCACAACTACGGGCCGGACAGCCACGAGGTGATGGACATCACACTGCGCACCGACCGGCTGCTCGCGGATTTTTTTGCGTTTCTCGAACAGCGCGTCGGGTTGAAAAACTGCACGATTGTCCTCACCGGCGATCATGGGATCGCCCCGCTGCCAGAGCGCGTCAAGGCGCTCAACCCCGCCGTCAGCGCCGGCCGCATCGATAATGTTCACCTGCTCAAGGTCGGGGAAGCCGCCCTCGACCGCGAATTCGGCCCCCTCGGTGAGGGGCGGCACTGGCTGACCGTCGATGCGAGCCAGCTGTTGTTTTTCCACGACGTGCTGCGCGACCAAAAGGTCACCGCGCTCGCCGCGGGAAAGGTGGTGCGCGACGCGCTCCTTGCGCTCGAGTTTGTCGAGGCCGCCTACACGCGCGCCGAACTTGAGGCCGGCGCCATCACCGGGCCCTACGCCGCGGCGACCCTGCTCAGCTTCAACCGCGAGCGCAGCGGTGATGTCTATTTCCGATCCAAGCCGTTTTGGGTGGAGCGCAAGACTGGCACCAACCACGGCACGCCCTACAACTACGACGTGCATGTGCCGCTGCTTTGGCTCGGCCACGGCGTGAAACCCGGGACCTACTCGCAGCCCGTCGGCGTCGAGGATGTCGCCCCCACGCTCGCGCGCATCCTCGGGGTGCTCGCGCCGCCGCACGCGACGGGACGGAGCCTTTTCTGAGGCGGGGTTAAATTGCCGGCCCTCGCCGGCTATTTTTTCAGCAGCGCCGCAAACTGCCGGAGCGCGTTGTCGGGGCCGCCGGTTTTGGCGCTGTCGATCACGACCGTGCCGGCGCGATCGGTGATCACGAGCTGCGGAATCAGGTTCGTGAAGAGCCGGTTCACGAGTTGCATCTCGGGCTGGCGCAACTGTGGAACACTGCTCCACGCAAAGCCGACCTTGCTGGCGTAGGCTTTCATCTCCGCGGGCGTCTTGTCGCCGCTGATGAAGACGACCTCGAACGCGGACGCGTTTTTGGGCTTGGCGTCCTTATAGAATTTCACGAGCGACGGGGAAAACTGCACGCACGGGCCGCACCAGCCGGCGCCGCGATAGAACACGTAATACTTCGGCTCGGCCTTGGCATCGAGCGGCGCCGGGGCGCCGCTCAATCGCTAGGCGGATTACAACCCCGCAATTGTTTCAAAGAGGCGCCCGATTTCGATCGAGCGGGACGGATTGTGTCCGCCGGGAGGGCGCGATTACCGGGCGCGCCCGAGTTGGGCTGGCATTTAGACTCTTTGCCGGCTAACGAATCAGCATA
>JBDSGI010000243.1:0-3711 GCA_039919035.1 Opitutaceae bacterium | reverse complement strand
ACGTCGCGCGCATCAGCGCGCGGCAGGTAGCCGCCAATTGCGAGGCCGGTCGTCATGTCGCCGGGCAGATCCTTGCAGCTGTGGATTGCCACGTCGGCTTCGCCCCGGGTCACGGCCGCCTCTAGTTCGCCGGTGAACAGACCCTTGCCGCCCCGTTTTTCCAGCGACCAATCCGTCTGCCGATCACCGGTCGTGACGATTTTCATCAGCTCGGTTTCAACGCCAAGTTGGTTGCGCAAATGCGCAGCGACCAACTCGGTCTGGGCGAGGGCGAGCGGGCTTTTGCGGGTGGCGAGAACGAGCTTGGACATCGGAAAAAAAGAAGGCGCAGAGAGCGAGTCTCCGCGCCTTCCGAAACTTTGGCAATCGGGCTGAATTAGGAATACGAAGCCTGGACGCCCTTGATGTTCTTCTTGGTCATCCAAGGCATCATGGAGCGGAGGTAGGCGCCGGTTTTCTCGATCTTGTGCTGCTCTCCCTTTTTGAGGAGCGCCTTGTATTTCTTGAGGCCGCCCTTGTGCTCCTTGACCCACTCCTTGGTAAACTGGCCGGACTGGATCTCCTTCAGGATTTTCTTCATCTCAGTCTTGGTCGCCTTGTTCACGACGCGCGGGCCACGGGTGATATCGCCGAATTTCGCGGTCTCGGAAATCGAGAAACGCATGCCAGCGATGCCGCTCTCATACATCAGATCGCAGATGAGCTTCAGCTCGTGGAGACACTCGAAGTAGGCCATCTCGGGCTGGTAACCAGCCTCGACCAGCGTCTCGAAGCCGGCTTGCACGAGCGCGCTCGCGCCACCGCAGAGGACCGCCTGCTCGCCGAACAAATCGGTTTCGGTTTCCTCCTTGAAGGAAGTCTTCAGCACGCCCGCGCGGGTCGAGCCGATGCCCTTGGCCCAAGCGAGCGCGGTCTTGAGCGCCTTCTTGGACTTGTCCTGCGCGACAGCGACGAGCGCCGGCATGCCTTTGCCCTCAGCGTAGAGGCGGCGGACCATGTGGCCGGGGCCCTTCGGGGCGACCATGATACAGTCGATGTCTTTGTGCAGTTTGATGAGGCCGAAGTGGACGGAGAGACCGTGCGAAAAGAGGAGCGTCTTGCCCTTGGCGAGATTCGGGAGGATGTCACTCAAGTAAACGTCGGCCTGCTTCATGTCGGGCAAGCCGACCATGATGACATCCGCGCGGCGCACGGCCTCGGCGGTGTCGAAGACTTCAAAGCCGTGCTGCTCCGCGACGGCGCGGGACTTGGAACCGGGATAGAGGCCGATGATGACCTTGCAGCCGCTGTCCTTGAGATTCAGCGCGTGGGCGTGGCCCTGCGAACCGTAGCCGAGGATGGCGAGCGTTTTGTTGGCGAACACGCCGAGATCGGCGTCTTTGTCGGTGTAGACTTTAGCGGGCATGATTAAAGAGAAGTACGAGGTTTAAGTTTTAAGAGGTGTAAGCGGCGATCAGCGCTTGAGGGCGAGGCGGCCGGTGCGGGCGAGTTCGACGATCCCGAAGGGTTCGAGCAGGCCGAGGAAGGCGCTCACCTTGTCGTCGTTGCCGGTGAGCTCGATGATGATGTTGTCCGTCGCGAGATTCACGATCTTGGCGCGGAAGATATCCGCGATCTGCACAATCTCGGGGCGGGTCTTCGCGTCGGCGCGGACCTTGGCGAGCACGAGTTCGCGGTCCACCGCCTGGCCGGCGGTAAAATCGATGACCTCGACGACGTTGATCAGTTTCCGCAGCTGCCGGATGCAGAGCTCAAGTTGCGCGCTGTCGCCCTTCAGCACCGCTGTGATGCGCGAGAGCGTGGCGTCGTGCGTCGGCGCGACGTTGAGCGAATCGATGTTGAAGCCGCGCCCGGAAAACATTCCGGAGACGCGCGCCAAGACGCCGAACTTGTTCTCAACGAGGACGGAGATCGTGTGTCGCATGGTGGTCTTTGATAAAGGATGGGCTGGTGGACGCTGAGGGACTCGAACCCCCGACACCCTCGGTGTAAGCGAGGTGCTCTAACCAACTGAGCTAAGCGTCCGAGCCGAAGGGAGAGCAAATCCTCCACCGGGCGGCTATGACAAGGAATTATTCCGGTATGACGTGGGGTTGGAGAAGGGCGGGTCTCTGACCCGCCCATGGTGATTTCGGCGTGGAGAGGAAAGGCGGGTCAGAGACCCGCACCCTCATCAGACACCCGCGAGCGCTGTTTTCCGCTTCAGCAGACCTTCGCGCACCATCAACTCGGCGTTCTGAATGGCGTTAAGCGCGGCGCCTTTCCACAGGTTGTCGCCGCTGACCCACAGTGCGAGGCCGTTGTCCAACGCCGTGTCGAGGCGGATGCGGCCGACGCCGCACTTCACCTTCTTGCTGAAATCAAGCGGCGTCGGATAAATCTGCTTCGCGGGATCATCGACGAGTTCCGCCCCGGCAAACGCCGCGATCGCCGCGCGCGCCGCCTCGACCGAGACCGGGCGCTCGAACTCGGCATTCACGGAAACCGAATGCGCGCGGACGACCGGCACACGCACCGTCGTGGTCGAGACCTTAAGGTTGGGCAGGCCCATAATCTTGCGGCTCTCCAGCATCATCTTGGTTTCCTCGCCGGTGTAGCCGTTCGCGCCGAAGGAATCGACCTGCGGGATCACATTGAACGCGATCTGGTAGGGATAGACTTTCTTTTCTGCCGGCTCGCCCTTCACGAGGGCGTGAATCTGTTGGTCAAGTTCGCGGACGGCCTCCGCGCCAGTGCCGGAAACCGACTGATAGGTGCTGGCAAAATAGCGCTTCAGGCCGAACGCCTGATGCAGCGGCCAGAGCGCCATGAGCGTCACCGCCGTCGAGCAGTTCGGATTTGCGATAATGCCCTTGTGGGTCCGCAACCCCTCAGGATTGATCTCGGGAATTACCAGCGGCACATCCGGGTCCATCCGATAGTGGGAGCTCTTGTCGATCACGAGACAGCCCGCGTTCACGGCGTCGGGCGCCAAGGCGCGCGTGGCCGCTCCACCCGCCGCAAAAAACGCCACATCGACATCGGCAAACACCCCGGGCTTGGCCTCCTCCACCGTGTAGGTCTTGCCCGCGACCCCAATAACCTTGCCCGCCGACCGGGCCGAGGCGAAGAGCCGCAGCGAAGCCATGGGGAAGTTGCGCTCGATCAGGAGCTGCAGCAGCTCTTGACCCACGGCGCCCGTCGCGCCGACGATACCGACATTAATGGATGCGTTGTTCACGAGTTTGTCTCCAATAGAGCAGATCAACAAAGCCTGTGCGCGCCTCGGCATCAAGCCCGGAGAGCGTTTGCTCGCCGTCCGCATCGGCACAGCGACGATGCAATTTTTCCGGGGCGGTGAGCTGGTGCGGAGCTACGGCGTCTCCACCTCCAAGCGCCCGCCCTCCAACGTGAAGAACTCCCTCGGCACGCCGCGCGGCCTGCACGAGATCGCGGAACGCATCGGGGCCGGCCAGCCCCCGGGCATGGTGTTCAAGTCCCGAGTGCCCACCGGCCGCCACTTTAACGAGCACCTCGAACGCAACCCTGATGCCGACGACAATCTCATCACCGGACGCATCCTCTGGCTCCGCGGGCTGGAGCCCGGTGTTAACCGCGGCGGCGACGTCGATACCTACGAGCGCTACGTCTACATCCACGGCACCAATCACGAGGACCGCATCGGCGAGCCGCTCAGCTCCGGCTGCGTCCTGATGCGCAACATCGAGATCG
>JBDSGI010000242.1:0-5138 GCA_039919035.1 Opitutaceae bacterium | reverse complement strand
CATCGACATCGCACAACCCGACGACTTCGCACTGACCGCTCGCCATGGCTTCGCCAAGGATGTTTCCGCCCCACCAACCGCAGCCAACGATGGCGGTGCGGTATTTGCGGCCGGACTTTTCCGCGCCGGCCGTTTTGATCGAGAACGCCGCAAGCGTGCCTGCGGCGGCGGTGGTATGAAGGAAGGAGCGCCGATTCATGGGGTGAACCAACAGCCTGAAGGGCTCGAGCGCCCCAATGCAATCCGCGTGAAAGCCCAGGGCGATCTTCCCTGGGCAATGACTACGACGAGAAAGTTAGCTCCTCGCCGCCCCACCCAGTCGCTCAGTCTGCGCGGGCTTTGTAGTAAGCGGCTTCCATGCGATCCCAAGCGAGCGAAACATTTTTCTTCGCGCTGTCCCAAGTATCAGCCGTCGCCGAGCCTAGGGCGCTGAGCTTATCCTTGTAATCAGCCTCGGAATTCTTGAGTTCCGCCATCGCCGCCTTGCGGCTCGCGCTCGCCTTGGCCTCGGAATAGTTGGCGCGCATTCTACTGATTTCCGCATCCATGCGAGAAGTTGCGGCCTTGGCTCCCGCGGTGAAGTCACTGCGCTTGTCATAGCTGTAGTCCTTCACGTCGGCCCAAGCCTTGGACATGGCCATCTTGGAATCGTCGTAAGCGTCCTTAACGGTCGCACCGGCGTCCTTGCGATCAGTCTTGGTGCAGCCGGAAAAAGCGATGCCACCGGCGACGGCGGTCACCAGCAGTGAGAGGGAGAGAAATGTCGGGCGATGGTTTTTCATATTAATCTTTTGGGAGGAGAAACGAGCCCGACCTCAGGCCGGAAGCCAAAGATGCAGGCAGTGGACTCTGCGATGGACCGCGCGGACGCGGGTTGGTTACGACCACGCCGCGATTTTTTAAAATTAAGCTCGGCGGTTTGACTGTTCCGGGGCGACTGCCAGCCGCGCTCCGCCTTCTTGCCTCAGGCCCGGTCGGCGAGGCATTCGCCTTAAACCTTAGGCACGCGAATCGTGCTGATCATGAGGCTGCCGCTAATCAAATAGATGAGGGAGAGCGGATGCAGGACCAGTCCACCGAGGTTCCATGCACCCAGCCAGACGTCGCGCCCCAGCCGTCCTTGGGCGTGAAGCAAAGCAAGCAGCGCCACAATCAGGACGCTGGTCGGAATCGGCGTGCCCTCGAAATATTTCACCTTGCCGCTGTCATCGGCGAGCGCGTCGGCGGTGGCGTTGAAACGGGCGAGGCGGGCGATGCCGCACACTACGAAAAACAACAGGATGGCCACGTCCAATGCGCCGCGGAGCCCCGCGGCAAAACCAATCGCGGCCGGCGCCATTCCGAATGAAATGACATCCGCGAGGGAATCGAGATCCGCGCCGAGCGGCGACGAGCGGTGGCGCCAGCGCGCCACGCGTCCGTCGGCAAAATCGAGAATCAGCGCGATGGGGAGCAGCGCCATCGCCGTGACGAGCCAGCGATTTTCGACTGTCACCAGAAAATACATGGCCGCCAGCACGGCTCCCGCGCCGCAAAGGCCATTGGCCAAGGTGAGGAAATCCGCGAAGACGAAAGAGCGGATCATCGAAAAGCGACGGGGCTTTTCCGGGGGCGTGGGGGGGGTCAGCATAGTGTAGCGGTCTCTTGCCCGGCGCTTTGGCCGCGAGGCGGATGAACCACAATATTCAACCAATCCTTCGGCGATGGAAACGAGAATTTTCAGCCCCGCGGATCCATCTGGATCCGCGCGATCGCGTCCTCGCCCAACGGCGTCGCAATCTTAGGCCGGAAACTTTCGGCAAATTCCCGGCCAAAGTCGCGTTTGTAGCGCCAGGTGATGAGCGCGATGACGGTCATCGCAATGAGCGCGCCAAGGGAGGCCAGCGCCATGTCTTTTTGCGCGTCCCAAACGTCGCCTTGGGAACCGAGGTAGTCATTGCTCGCATCGCTGCCCACGACGGCGGCCGTGGCCCATTCCAAGAGTTCGTAGAGGGCCGAAGTGCTGATCGCGAAGTCGAGCGGCAGAAAATAACCCCAGAAGCCACGGACACTCGCGACCCGCAGGAAAAATTCACGCAGCGGATAGGCGATGAAGAGCCCGTAAGAAAAATGCACCAGCCGATCGAAGTGATTACGCGTGAAACCAAGGTGGGAGTTGAGCGTGACGCCGAAAAGCGATCGCCACCATTCGTCGTAGGGCACCTTGGCGTAGGTCCAGTGGGCGCCGGTCTCGTGCAGGCAGAAAAACACGAAAATCAAGGTGTAACTCACCCGGGAAAGCGGCAGCCGCCGATAAGTCCCCCACAGAAAAAGAACCCCCAGCGTCACCGGGAGATTTTCCAGGAGCCACGTGGGCAACTCGCGCGCGCCGATAAATGAGCGCAAAACCACCCCGGCGAAAAGCAAGGCGAGAACGGCGACATAGCGGCCCCGCGGGATGGCCCGCAATGCGGCCACGAGAACGTTCATGCGTTTGGGCGGCTGCGGGAGTCGATGGGATGTTTTCAATTCGTCAGAGACAGATGAGAGCCCCTAGGCTGACGCGAGCACTAAAAAGAAATCAAGCGGCCCCAGCTTAATCGAACCGAGACGACTTCCCCTTCCTGGTCGAAACGTCCCGGCCCGAATGCCGCCCCCTTCAGTCCTTAGGGCGCTGCGCTTTTTGCGGCCGGCACCATCCGCGTCTCGCCCACAGGGCGGGCATGAGTCGACGGCACGCCCGTCAAGGAGTCACCGAGATCGGCACGGGCGGCGGCAGCCACTTTCTGCAGGCGGGCGACGATGTCCGGGTGTGCGGCGGCCACGTTCTGGGTTTCGCCCGGGTCGACCTTGAGATTGTAGAGCGCCACTCCAATCGGCTCGAATTTGTAGCCGTGGCGACTGGCGATGCCACGCAATCCAGAGTTGGTGATCGCGCCGGTGGCGCCGGGTTGGATGTGGCCGTAGTTGGACGGCTTGCCCCCGCGGCCAGGTGCGGCGATGAGCGCGAGATATTCATGCGGCACGTGCAGCTTCCAATCGCCCTGGCGCACGGCGTGGAGTTCGTCGGTGGAGTAATACCAAAATTCGTCGCGGCCCCTCGCGCCGGGCTGGCCGAGCAGCAGCGGCGTGAGATCAAGGCCGTCCTGTTTCACGGCGGGGAGCTTCGCGCCGCCGAGATGGGCGAGCGTCGCATGCACATCCATCGCCGTAATCAAGGCCTCGGTCGTGCGCCCGGGGGCAATATGACCGGGCCAGCGAGCGACGAAAGGCGTGCGCTGACCCCCTTCGAAGGCGGTCAGCTTGCCCTCGCGGAAGGGAACGGCGGAGCCGGCGTGATCGCCGTAGGAAAGCCACGGCCCGTTATCGGACGTGAAAATCACGAGGGTGCGCTCGTCGAGACCGAGGCGTTTGAGCGTCGCCATGATTTCTCCGACGGACCAGTCGAGCTCCTGCACCACATCGCCGTAGAGCCCGCGGGCGCTGGTCCCGAGAAATTTCTCCGACGCGAAAATCGGCACGTGCGGCATCACATGCGCAAGGTAGAGAAAGAAAGGCCGGTCGCGCTGGCGTTCGATGAACGAAACCGCCCGGCGGGTGAAGCGCGCGGTGAACTGCGCCTGATCGGGATCGAGCTCGACGACTTTCTCCTGATCATAGAGCGGCAACGACGGCAGGCCGGGCGTGACGGGATGGAGCGGCCCGAGATCGTTCGAATAGGGAATGCCAAACCATTCGTCGAACCCGCGGCGCGTGGGCAGAAACGGAGGCTGATGGCCGAGGTGCCATTTCCCAAAAATTGCCGTGGCATAACCCTGCTCCTGCAGAAGATTCCCGAGCGTTTTCTCGCTCGGGTGCAGGCCGGACGTGCTCGTATGGTTGAGCGCGCCGCCCAGCCCGACGCGATTGGGATACGCGCCGGTCATGAGTGCGGCGCGCGAGGCCGTGCACACCGCCTGCCCGACATAGAAACTGGTGAACTTGTTGCCCTCCGCCGCGAGCCGGTCGATGTGCGGCGTGCGAATATCCTTCGCGCCATAGCAACCGAGGTCGGCGTAGCCGAGGTCATCGACGAAGATCAAAATCACATTCGGCGGCGGTGCCGACGCCGCCGCGAAGCTGCGGTCGGTGAAAACTGCGACGAGGGCGAGAACGCAGCCCAAGATTCGGCAGCGAGGCCAGAACATAAAATCGAGCATTAGGTTGTGGTTGTTGTGCGGCGTCAAAGGCCGCGCGAGGCCGCTTATTTCTTCCCCTCTTTCTTCTGCTTGGCCGCCCCGCCCGGATCTTCGACGTAGCGGGTCATGTGCTTCAGCGCCTCCATTTCGGTCACCTGCCCGAGGTCACCCTGCTCTTTCATCCAGGCGTCGAGCTGCGCGCGGTGGCGGACAAGTTCGCCGGCCAGCTTGGGATCGTCGGCGAGGTTGTGAAATTCTTCGGGGTCGGCCGTCACATCGTAGAACTCAACCTCGGCGCGGTGGAGATAGCGCGCGATGGCGGTCTGCGCCGTCGCATCGCCGGCGGCGGCCGCCCGCGTCCAGCTGCGGTAGGTTTCGTTGTTCATCGAGGCGTTCGCGTAGGGATCGCGGGGCGTGAAGTTCCAGATATATTTGTAGCGCGCCGAGCGCACGGAGCGGATGCCGTAGTGGTCGGAGCCGTTGTTTACGCCGCGATTCGTGTATTCCGCGAAGACGAATTCCTTGTGGCTCGTGGCTTCGCCGCGCAGCACGGGCAAAAAACTGCGGCCATCGAGGTCGGACGTGCGGGGCGCGCCGGCGATTTCCAAAAATGTCGGCAGGATATCCACGTATTCCACCAGCGCGGCGGTGGTCGTCGCCGCCCGGATCACCCCCGGCCAACGCACGATGCACGCGCTCTGAATGCCGCGGTCGTAGAGATTCCACTTGGCGCGGGGCTGGGACGTGCCCTGTTCGCTGAGGAAGACGACGACGGTGTTCTTGTCCGCGCCGGTTTCCTTGAGCAACGCGAGCGCGGTGGCGACCTCCCCATCGAGCACGGTGCATTCGGCAAGGTAGTTGCGCAGATCGTCGCGCGTCTCGGTCGTGTCCGGCCAGCCGGGCGGCAGGCGGAGTTTGGCGGCGTCGTAACGCGACCGATCGCCGAGCGTCCAAGGCGAATGCGGATTGTGCGAGGCCAGC
>JBDSGI010000241.1:0-4091 GCA_039919035.1 Opitutaceae bacterium | reverse complement strand
GATGCCGGCGAGGTCTGCGTGGTCGGCGCGCCGGCCGGTCTGGGCTCGCCGCGCGAGCGTTGGGCCCAGGGCGTGGGCTTCCTTAGCGAGAATCGCAAGGAAGAGGGCCTGATGCTGGTGCGGTCGATCGCGGACAATCTCACACTCACGAAATCCCGGGCGTTTGGGCGCTACGGGTGGATTGACGCGGGCCGGCAGCGCGTCGCCGCGCAGCGCTGGATCGAGGAGTTGCGCATCAAGTGTCGCGGCGCCACGCAGCCCGTCGGCCAATTGAGCGGCGGCAACCAGCAGAAAGTCGCGCTCGCGCGCCTGCTCGAGCATCCCGCGCGGATCTTCCTGCTCGACGAGCCGACGCGCGGGATCGACGTCGGGAGCAAAGCCCAGATCTATGAGCTCGTGGGCGAGCTCGCTGCGCGCGGGAAGGCCGTCGTGGTGGTAAGTAGTTATTTGCCTGAGCTGCTCGGCCTCTGCGACACCATCGGCGTAATGTGCCGGGGTGAGCTCGCTGTCGTCCGCCCTCGCGCGGAATGGACCGAGGCTGCGATCATGCACGCCGCGATTGGCGGCGCGTGAGTTTCCCGATGAACGATTCTCTAAAACGCATCCTCGCGCAGGCCGGCCCTTTCCTCGGGCTCATTCTGGTAATCGCGCTCTTCGCCATCCCGCCGGAGTCGCGCGACGCGTTTCTGAGCTACCACAACTTCCGGATTATTTTCACTCAGACGGTCATCGTCGCCATCGGGGCGCTCGGCATGACGATGATCATCGTGAGCGGCGGCATCGATCTTTCCGCCGGATCAAACGTCGCCTTTGCCAGCGTGATTGGCGCGCTCCTGTTGCAAACGGGAATGGGTGCCGGCTCCGTCGCGATTCTGATGATTCTCGTCGGCGCGGGCATCGGCCTGTGCAACGGCACGATGATCGCGGGGCTGCGGCTGCCGCCGTTTATCATCACGCTCGGGACGATGAGTGCGATCCGCGGCTTCGGCAAAGGCGCCGCGTCCAACCAGACGGTCAACTATCCGGGCGCGCCGGCGCTCAATGAATGGATGACGACCGACCCGCTCGGTTACGCGTTCCCGGTAGGCGTGTGGGTCGCGCTGGCGCTGGCGGTCGCGACGGCCGTCGTGCTGCGCCGCACGGTGTTTGGGCGGCAGGTGTTTGCCCTCGGTTCCAACGAGGCGACCGCCCGGCTGTGTGGCGTGCCGACGACGCGCACCAAAATCCTCATTTACGCCATCGCCGGCGGACTCTTTGGACTGGCGGGCGTGTTTCAACTTTCCCGCCTGCGGCAGGGCGATCCGACGGTGGCGGTCGGGCTTGAGCTCGACCTGATTGCCTCGGCGGTGATCGGCGGCGCCAGTCTTTCGGGCGGCGTGGGCACTGTGCTGGGCACGATGATCGGCGCGCTCATCATGGCGGTGCTCCGCAACGGTTCGCAGCAGATGGGCTGGCCGACGAACGTGCAGGAAATTATCATCGGCACCGCCATCATCCTCGCGGTGTTCGTCGACAAGTTGCGGCAGGGAAAGCAGGCCTGAGCGCCAACCCACCACGATGAAACGCGTCACCCTCCAGTTTGGTCGCACGGGTCTCACGCTCGATTTGCCCTCGGACCATGTGACCGTGGTCGAGCCGCGGTTTGTGCCGGGTTTGCCGGACGAGGAAGCGGCGTTTCGCGACGCGATGCGGCGACCGTTCGGCCGGCCGCCGTTGCGGGAAATTGTGCGCGCGACGGATCGCGTCGCGATTGCGATCCCGGATCACACGCGCCCACTGCCGCGCGAGCGTTTGCTGCCGTGGTTGTTTGCCGAGCTGTCCCATGTCCCGGCGGAAAACTTCGTCATCATCAACGGCACCGGCTCGCACCGCGCGAACACGCCGGCGGAGCTGCGCCAGATGGTGGGCGACGGCGTTTTCGAGCGCTATCGCATCATCAACCACGACTCGCGCGACCCCGCTTCGCTGCGGCCCGTGGGCACGTCGGTCGACGGTCGCCCGATCTCCCTGAATCGGGACTACGTCGAGGCCGACCGCCGGATCGTGATGGGATTTATCGAGCCGCACTTCATGGCGGGATTTTCCGGGGGCTACAAAGGCGTCTTCCCCGCCGTGGCCGATCTCGACGCGATCAAACATTATCATCGCGCGCAGGTGATCGCCGATCCGCTCAGCACGTGGGGCGTGCTGCCGGGGAATCCGACGCAGGCGCAGGTCCGCGCCAATGGCGCGCTGCTCCCGGTGGATTTTCTCGTCAACGTGACGCAGAACCGCCGCCGCGAAATCACGGGCTTCTTCTGCGGCGACGTGATCGCGGCGCACGATGCGGGCTGTGCGTTTGCGAAGAAAACGGCGATGGTGGCATGTCCGCGCGCGTTTCCGATCGTGATCACGTCGAACAGCGGGTTTCCGCTCGACCAGAATCTCTATCAGGCGGTGAAGGGCATGTCGGCCGCCGCGCAGATTGTCGAAGCGGGCGGTTTGATTCTCACCGCCGCCGAATGCGGCGACGGATTTCCCGATCACGGGAGCTTCAAGAGTTTTCTCTTCGGGCACGATTCCGCGCAGGCGATGCTCGACACCATCGACCGCGCGCCGGCCCCGATCGAGGATCAGTGGCAGGTGCAGTTGCTCGCGTTGATTTTGGTGCGGGCGAGGGTGGGGCTCCACTCGCGCATCGATCCCGCCGAGGTGCGCCGCGCCCACCTTGAGCCAGTCGCCGATCTGGCGGCACGCGTGCGAGCGGAGCTGGAGCGCATCGGGCGCGATGCACCCATCGCGGTGTTGCCGGAAGGTCCGATGACGATTCCATATTTGGCGTGACGGCAGCGGATGGTTGGCGGGGTCGATGACATTTGAGTCCGGCGAAACGCGCTCGGGCTTGGGACGAGAGCTGGACGTCGGGCCTGTCCACCGTTCAGCTGGGTCTGCCCCTCACCCCCGACCTGTCATGCGATCTTCCTTCCTGCTGATTTATTTTGTCCTCGCTGCCGTTGGCCTTCGCTCCGCCGACGCGCCGCGCCCGCCCAACATCGTGTTTATCATGGCCGACGATCTTGGCTGGGGTGATGTGGGCTTCCATGGAGGCAGTGCGCCGACGCCGCATCTCGACCGCCTCGCGCGCGAAGGGCTGGAGCTGACGGCGCACTACGTGGCACCGGTTTGCAGCCCCACGCGCTCGGCCCTGCTGACCGGCCGGGTGTGGAGCCGCTTTGGCGTCACAACGCCACAGAGCGAACGCGCGCTGCCGTGGGACACGGTCACGCTCCCGCGGGTGTTGAAATCGCGCGGTTACGCGACGGCGCTGGTGGGCAAATGGCACCTTGGATCGCTGCCGTCACAGGGACCCAATCATTTCGGCTTCGATCACAGCTACGGTTCGCTCGGTGGCGGGGTTTCTCCCTACAGCCACGGTTACAAAAAAGGGCCGTTCACCGAGACGTGGCATCGCAACGAAACGCGGATTGAAGAGGCGGGCCACGTCACCGACTTGCTCACCGCTGACGCCCTGCGTTGGATAGAAGGCCGCGGCACGGCGCCGTTTTTTCTCTATCTGCCGTATACCGCCGTGCATCTCCCGGTGAAGGAACCGGCCGAGTGGCTGGCGCGAGTGCCGGCCGCCGTGCAGGGTGAAGTGGCCCGCCACTACGCCGCCAGCATCATGCACCTTGACGACGGCGTAGGCCGGATCATTGCGACCTTGGAAAAACAGGGCCTGCGGCAAAACACCCTGATCGTTTTCACCAGCGATAACGGTGGCAGCACCGCCGAGAATAATGACCGATCTTATCCTGATGACAGCTGCCCGTCCGGTCCGCTGCCGGGAAACAACATCCCGTGGCGCGGCCAGAAAGGAGACCTCTATGAAGGCGGCACCCGCGTGCCGACCATTGTGTCGTGGCCCGGGCGCGCCCGGCCCGGCCGCGTGAGCGCCCCGGTGCAGATCACGGATTGGGTGCCGACGTTCGCCGCGCTCACCGGCTACCAGCCTGAACGCGATCTCAAATGGGATGGCGCGGACATCCTCTCGCTCCTCACGTCGCACACGCCGCCGCCGGTCCGTCCGCTTTACGGCGTCGCCCCGAATTGGC
>JBDSGI010000240.1:0-2562 GCA_039919035.1 Opitutaceae bacterium | reverse complement strand
AGTGGAATCTCCCGGCGCCATATCAGAACCGACCAAGGTCGGAGTTCACAGTTCCACTCTGCTTTTCGGTGGGCCGACGAGTGCTGCAATCGGGCGGGCGACTAATCGCTTTCCGCGACGTCGTTGGGAAGTTCGTCGCGATCATCGGGCGCGCGGGGGAAATGCGCGGCGAGCAATGTGCCGGTGCGCTCGATGCCTTGGACGAGCCCCTCGGTGAATTCACCGCGCTTGAAGTGTGCGCTCATTGCGGCGGCGACATCGCGCCAGAACGCTTCGCCGCATTTCTCGTGCACCCCGGTGTCACCGATAATCGCGAAGGTGCGCGAAGCCGGTGCGAGGAAGAGGAGCACGCCGTTGCGCGCGGTTGTCTGCGTCATGCCAAGTTGATCGAACTGTTTTTGGGCGGTCGCAACCGGCTCCGGGGCGGGCTGGCGGGCGAGCAGCACGCGGATTTCACCGCAGGTGAGGAGTTCCGCCTCGCCGATGGCCGCGACGATGCGGTCATGATCGAGCGGCAGGGACGGGGGAAAAATGTTCATGGCTACCAACTCCCTCCCGCGCCGCCGCCGCCGGAGCTGCCGCCGCCGCCTGAAAAACTTCCGCCGGAGGAACCGCCACTCCCGCCGCCCCCCCACCAAGGGGTGTTGTTGACCCAGACGCCGCGTCGCCCGTAGCGGCCGTAGACGACGTTGCGCCGACCAAAGAGCCGGCGGATGAAGCTGAACAAAATGAGCAGGCCAATTCCGAACGGGAGGAGGCTGCCGAAAGGTGTGCCGCCGGTGCCGCGGCTGCGGTCCGCGACGGTCGCGCCGGTGCCGCGATACTCCCCCTTCACCGCCGCGATTATCGCGTGGGTGCCGGCGGCGATACCGCCGCTGAAATCGCCGGCGCGGAAGAGCGGGGTGATTTCGTTTTCAATGATTTGCTTGGCGAGCGCGTCGGGCAGCGCGCCCTCGAGCCCATACCCCGTCACGATCCGCAGCTTGCGGTCGTCGCGAAATACGAAAAGCACCGCGCCGTTTTTCCGGTCCTTTTGGCCGACACCCCACGCCTGAAATACGCGCACGGTGTAGTCCTCGATCGATGAGGACGACTCCAGCTTCGGAAAAATAGCGACGACGATCTGGTTCGAAGTGTCGCGCTCGAACTGCGTCAGCTCCTGGTTGAGCTGTGTCGCGATGTCGCGGCTGACGATGCCCGCATAGTCGTTGAAATGATCGCGCGGCGGAGGCGGCATCGTCTCGGCGGCACGACCAAGGCTCGCGACCAACGCGAGCAGGAGCGCGGCGAAGACGCCGAGGCCCCGGCAACCGAGCGCTGGCACGATTCTTTTCACTGTTTCACGGGCGGTGGCTTGGCCCCGAAATCAAAATTCACCGCAGGCGGACGTTCCGCACCGGCGGTCGCGGCGAAATACGGGCGCGGCGAGTGGCCGAACATGCCGGCGAAGATGGTCGCGGGAAAACGTTTGATCGCGGTGTTGTAGGTTTGGACGGCTTCGTTGAAGCGACCGCGCTCGACGGCGATCCGGTTCTCCGTGCCCTCGAGCTGGGCCTGCAAATCACGGAAGGCCGCAGTGGCCTTCAGGTCCGGGTAGCGTTCGGCGACGACGAGCAGGCGCGAAAGCGCGGAACCGAGCTGGGCCTGCGCCGCCTCGAACTGCTTGAACTGCGCGGGATCGGTGGGGGCGCCACCTGCGGGGAGTTGCACGCGGCCGACGCTGGCACGGGCCTCGGTGACCTCGAGCATGGTGGATTTCTCGAAACTGGCCGCGCCCGCGACGGTGTTGACGAGGTTCGGAATGAGATCGGCGCGGCGCTGATAGACGTTTTGCACCTGGGCCCAGGACGCATCGGTGCCCTGCTGGAGGGTGACGAGGCGGTTATAGATGCCGCTCGCCCAGAGGCCAAGGCCCAGCGCCAGCACGACGAGGAAACCGATGATGCCGAGGAGGATTTTCATGAGGATGTTTACGAAACACCGCCCGCCGATTCGCACAACATGGATTGCGGTCGAACTGGCGGTGGTGGTTGTAATGGACAACCGTTCGGTGAAAAACGCCAGCGTCTCGCCAGGACTTTCGGGTTGCACGTCACTCGCGTGGGCGCACACTTCGGGTTACCCGCTTTTACCCTATGAATTCACCGATCTCCGCCCTCTTGGATCGGAAGGGACACAGTGTCTTTTCCGTGTCTCCCACCGTCACCGTTTCCGAAGCTGTCGCTGAGATGAACCGACAGCGCGTCGGCTGCATGCTCGTGATCGACGAAGGCCGGCTGGTGGGCGTGTTCACGGAGCGCGATGTGCTTAAGCGCGTCGTCGGCGCGGCAATTGACCCGAAGAGCACACGCGTGGCGGAAGTGATGACCTCAAGTGTGATCACGATTTTGCCGTCCACGACGGTCGAGCAGGCGATGGTGATTTTCATCGAGAAACGCTGCCGCCATCTGCCCGTGCTGGAGGACGAGCGGTTGGTCGGCGCGATTTCGATCGGCGAC
Organism: Opitutaceae bacterium; assembly: GCA_039919035.1. Taxonomy (GTDB): domain Bacteria; phylum Verrucomicrobiota; class Verrucomicrobiia; order Opitutales; family Opitutaceae; genus ER46. The sequence goes on along the minus strand of JBDSGI010000240.1, from coordinate 64 downwards.
GTGACCCGCTGGATGGCGGATGCGCACCGGGTCGAGGCGGAGCATTTGAAGAACTACATCACGA
>JBDSGI010000239.1:0-4175 GCA_039919035.1 Opitutaceae bacterium | reverse complement strand
GGGCGAGCGCGTTAACGGGGGCGTTCGCGTTCGGGTTATAATTGGTATCGAGCGTGCCGTTTTCATTCACCCGCGCGAGATAGTTGCGGGTGACGACGTCCGTGGCGGCATTGGGCGTGAAGCTGGTGAAAGCCCCGCCGACGACGATGCGCCCGTCGGCTTCTTTTACGATCGAGGTGATGCGGGCATTCGCGTTGGGATCGTAAGTGACGTCGACGCTGCCGTTTTCTTCGTTCAGGCGCGCGATGTTGTTGCGCGTGGCGCCACCGATCACGGTGAACGAGCCGACGACCACGATGCGCCCGTCGTTCTGAACGACGAGGCCGGTAATCTGGCCGTTGGGCGAGGGATAGGTGAACGTCGAATCGATTTTCCCATCGGCGGTGAACCGAAGCAGCCCGCCACCCACTCCCGCCGCTTCGGCGAGGTTGGTGAACGATCCGCCAAGCAGGAGCCGACCCTTATTATCAACGGCCACAGCGCTGATGGTGCCGCTGAGGCGGACGGCGGAACTGAACGCAGCGCGCAAAGTGCCATCGGGGTTGAGCCAGGCGAAACCTGCCACCTGCGTGGGGGTCGCAGCGATATTGGGCCGGAGCGCAATGGCGTTGACCGGGCCATCGGTGGACAGCGACGGGCTGAACGACGCGTCAGGAATCCCCTCCGCCCGGAAGCGCGCGAGGTTGGTGGTTTTTGCGCCGCCGAGATCGGAGAAGCTGCCGCCGACCAGCACCTTGCCGTCCGCCTGCACGACGAGGGCGTTGACGATGGCGCCGGTGGAGCCGGCGGCATTGACGTCGAAGGCGGAATCAACCGTGACGTTGGCCGCCGCGTTAGCTCCCGGGAGGAGTCGCGCGAAGTTACGCCGCGTGACCCGCGCCGCCGCGCCGGTGGGCTGGAGCGAGTTGAAACTGCCGCCGAGCAGGATGCGCCCGTCCGGCTGAACCCGGATCGAGTCGACGCGATTGCCAGGGAGTTCGTTGAGGTCGAGGTTGAAGGTGTTGTCGACCGTGCCGTCCGCGTTAAGGCGGGCGGCGTATTTGCGGAGCGTGAAGGTGGTCGCGGCCGTCGGCTGCAAGGGCTGGAGCGTGGTGAACGTGCCGCCGAGGAGCAGCTTGTCGCCCTGCAGGGCGAGAGCGAGGATGTTGCCGTTGGAATTGGGATCGTAGCCGGGATCAACGGTGCCGTTGGGGTTCAGGCGCGCGAGCCGGGCGCGGGCGCTGACGGTCGTGGTGGTCTTGGTGCCGTCGGCATTGGTCGTTGTCAGAGAGGGCGCGCCGGCGGGGTTCAGCGCGGCGAAGGCGCCGGCGATGATGAGTTTGCCGTCGATTTGCTGGACGATGGCGCTGACTTGGCCGTTCGGCCGCGGGTCGAAGGTGGTGTCGAGCGCGCCGTCGGCGTTGAGCCGGGCAAGGTTGTTGCGCGGCGTAATGGTGGCGGTGCTAAACGTCGTGGTGGTCACGCCATTGGTCGTCGTGAGCGTGGGCGCGCCGCCCGGCTGCACGGTAGTGAACAAGCCGCCGATCACGATTTTGCCGTCGCTTTGGACCAAGATGCTGGACACGGATGAGTTGGGCTCGGGGTCGAAGGCGGTATCGAGAGAGCCGTTGGCGTTGAGCCGGAGGAGATTCGGGCGCTGCACGGGCGCGGACGCCCCGACCGCCTGCACGCCGGTGAAGGCTCCACCCACAAGAATTTTGCCGTCGGACTGAATCGCGAGAGAGCCGACTTGTCCGTCGAGGCTGGGATAGAACTCCGAATCGACGGTGCCGGCGAGGGTGCCGCTGCCATTCAAGCGGACGAGGTGGTTGCGCGTGTCGGTGCCTACTTTCGTAAATTCGCCACCGGCGATCACTTTGTTGGCCGCGGAGTCGTAGGCTAGCGCGTAAACGCGGCCATTGAAATCGGGCGCGTAGGCATTGTCGACGGTGCCATCGGCGTTCAGGCGCGCGACGTAATTGTGCGTCGTGCCCCCGACATTGGTAAACGTGCCGGCAACGACCAGTTTGCCGTCGCTCTGGGTGACCGAGGCGAGGATCCGACCGCCGGCGTCGAGCTCGAATCCGGTGTCAAAGGAGCCTTCGGCATTGAGCCGGGCGAGGTGATTACGCACGAGACCGGTGGTGGCACCGACTGCGAGCACGCGGGTGAAGTGACCGCCGACGACGACGCGGCCGTCCGGCAGGGCGGCGAGGGTGTCCACGGCGGCGTTGACCGCCGGTGCAAAATTGGCGTCGAGTGCACCGTCTGGCAGGAAACGCGCGAGGTTGTTGCGATTCCCCTCGGTGGAGCCGCGGCCCCAGGCAGAGTTAAAGGTGCCGCCGACCACGAGCGAGCCATCACCTTGGAGCGCGAGAGCGGTGACGTTGCCCTCGACGCGGGGATAAAACTCGGAGTCTAGCGTGCCTGTGACGTTGAGTCGCGCGACATGCACGCGGTTCGCGGGGGCGCTGTCCGTCGGCGGCTGGAGCGTGGTGAAGACGCCGCCAAGGAGAATCTTGCCGTCGCGCTGGATGGCGAGGGCGGAGACGGCATTATTGGCATTGGGATTGAACTGGGAATCGACGGTGCCGTTCGGGTTGAGCCGCGCGATGCGGTTGCGGTCGGACGGCAGGACATCGCCGGCCGGCCAGAGCGAGGTGAACCCGCCGCCCACTACGATTTTCCGGTCCACATGCACCGCAAGGGAAAGGACCGCGCCGTTCGCAGTGGGATCGAAGGTGGCATCGAGCGCGCCGGTGGCGGTAAACCGCGCGAGGTTTTTCCGCGCCGCCGCCGCAGCGGTGCCGGACTGGGCGCTGCCGAAACTGCCACCGACCACAATCGCGCCGTCGGCCTGCACGGCGAGGGCGAAGACCTGGGGGGTGAGGGCGAGTTGCGGCGGCAGGGCCGCGCCGATGCCAGCGGTGAAAGCCGTGTCCACCGAGCCGTCGGTGTTCAGGCGCGCGACGCGATTGCGCGTCACTGCCGCGCCGGTGGCGCCGGGCTGGAGCGTCGTGAAATCGCCGCCGATCACGATGCGGTTGTCCGCCTGCAGCGCGAGCGCGCGGACGGGGCCGTTCGCGTTGGGATTGAAGGTCTCGTCGAGCGAGCCATCCACGTTGAGGCGGGCGAGATTGTTGCGGGGAAAGCCGCGCACAGTGCCAAACTGACCGCCGATCAGCAGCCGGCCGTCGGGCTGGGCGACGGCGACATACACGTTGCCATCCACATCAGGATCGAAGCCGTCGGCGGCGGAGGGCGTTTGCGCAAACAGGGCGGCGGACGTGGCGGCGAGGCAGGCGGCAGCCCGCAACAGGGAGCGCCCGGCCGACCGGAAAAACGGAACGATGAACATAAAGGGGAGCGGATAAGAGATCACGGGAGAACCGTGGGCAAGACCGATAACAGGGGGAAGCGGCCTTTGGTTCCGGGAAAGGCGAATTATGAATAATTCGGGACGCAGCAGGCGGGAGCGACCGGTGCCGGAGATGCTGCGGCAAAAAAACAAGTTGGGCGGGTCTGTGACCCCGCCCCAGTTCGCAAACGCAACGCGTGAAAGGGCGGGCCTGTGACCCACCCTACTTTCAATCCGCCGCCTAATTTTTTCGCGATTGGAGCGTTTTCCATTTCATGCAGTCTCACCCCATCCGCATGAAACTCCGCTGTCTGCCCATCCTTGCGTTTGGTTTCGCTCCCCTCGCCGCCTTCGCCGCGCCCGTCGCGGCCGACTCGCGCGTCACCGCCGTCACCGTTTACACCGACCGCGCCGTCGTCACCCGCAGCGCCTCCGTCACGCTCGCGACGCCGGGCGCGGTGGAAGTCACCTTCGAACGACTCCCCGCCGGTCTGCTCGACCAGTCGCTCACCGTCTCGGGTCGCGGCACGGCGCAAGCCACCATCCTCGACGTGACGGCGCGGCACGCGCAGGTGGAATTCACGGCCAACGAGCGCGTGAAATACCTTGAAGACCAGCTCCGCGTGCTCGCCAAGGAGCGCCGCGGGCTCGACGACCGCACCAAACTCCTCGAAACCCAGCGCACGAGCATCGACCTCAGCACCGCCGCACTCCTTTCCCCCGCCTCGAAGGATGTCGCGCGGCCGACCGTCGCGGAAATCACCACCGCCCTCGCCTTCATCAACGACCAGCGCGCCAAAATCACCGCCGACCTCGTGACGGTGGACGACCAGCGCGA
>JBDSGI010000238.1:0-3877 GCA_039919035.1 Opitutaceae bacterium | reverse complement strand
GCAGTTTTCCCGTCGGCGACATTTTTCCTTCCACGCGGTTGGTCATCGGCTGAAACCCTCGCACCCGCCCCGTCGCCGCATCGACGGCACCGAAACCGTAGCTCCAGCCGCCGGCGACGACCGGTTTGTTTTCTGTCACCGAAGGCGGCCGCCGCAGAAAATCGCCGACTAAGGTCATCTCCTCCGCCGCGGGCGCGCGCTGATAGAGTATCCGGTAGAGCGCCCTGATCTTCTCCGACTCGGTTCCCACGTTGGCGATCTCGTCCCGGCGCATCAACTGTCGCGCCTGTTCCTGCGCCATCGGGCTGTTCATGAGCAAGAGCGCCTGCTGCGGGACGGTCGTCGCGAAGCGCTGCGCGCTGCTCGTGTCGGGATTCGGAAAATCGAAGGTGCGAAACATTCCCGGCAGATTTTGTCGGTCGATGAAACCGTAGAGCGTGCGGCGTCGCGAGAAGGGTGCCTTCGTCAAATCGTCCGGGAGCCCGCCGAGACGCGGGTCGAGCGCGCCGGAAACCGCGAGCAGCGTGTCGCGCAGCGCCTCAAACTCCAGCCGGCGGCGATTGAACCGATGCACGAGTTGGTTGTCCGGATCCAGCGCCGTCGCGGCGGAGCGTTCCTCCGCCGACTGCCGGTAAGTGGACGAAAGCAGAATCGTGCGATGCAGCGCCTTCATGGACCAGCCGCTCTCGACGAATGACGCCGCCAGCCAGTCCAGTAACTCTCGCAGCGGCGGTGCCTCCGTGCGCACGCCAAAGTCACTCGGCGTCCGCACCAGCGCGGCCCCGAAATGCCACCCCCAGACCCGGTTGACCAAGACCCGCGCCGTCAGCGGATTCGTCGGCGACGCAATCGCCTCCGCCAGCTCAAGCCGACCGCTGCCATTCGAAAACGGCGTGCGTGCTCCCTCGGAGAGAATCTCCAGAAATTGTCTCGGCGCTACCGGCCCGCGATTCGCCGAATTGCCGCGGAGCAACACCTTGGAATTCGCCGGCTGCGCCTTGTCCGCGAGCGCCATGGCCCGCAGCGGCGCGCCCGGCTCGTTCCAGTTCAGCGCCTCCACCTCACGGCGCAGCTCGGCGACGCGCGTGTCGATCTGGCGCTTGATCATCGTAGCGGCGGTCTCGGGGGCGAGGTTGGGCGGCGCGTTTTCCGCGTAGAGCAGCGCGCGCACCGCCTCCTGGGCGGGATCGGGCAGAGCCTCGGGCGCAGGCTGGGCCCCTTTCTTTGCCGCCTCCATCGCGACCTGCCACGCCTTCTCCGTCGCGGCGAAAACCGTGTTGTAGAGCGCGGCGAACTCCTTGAGCGAGCCCGCCGGCTGCTTCGCACTCGTGAACGCCTCGATCACCGCACGGTTCGCTTCGGCGTCCGGCCCTTTCATTTCTTCAAGTAGCGCGAGCGACTTGTCCGTAAACGCCTCGCTCGGCAGCTCCGCCAACGCAAACCACGGCACGAGCACGGGATTCTTTCGCGACTCAGGTTCGGCCAGAAACGCCTGCCAGCGCTTGAGGACCTCGATATTCAGTTTCCTCGTGCCGGCGAACAGCTCGAGCTTCTCATCCTTGCGCAGCAGCGCGGCATCGTGCGCACCGAGCAGATAGTCGCCGGCTTTTTCGCGCAGGCCGGCGAGAAATTTCTCCACTTCGCCTTGAGCTCGCTCCTTCACCTTCGCCTCTGCAGACGCCTTTTTGTCGAGGAAAGCCTGATAGGCCGGCGACTCCACGATGGGACCGAGCAGCGGTTTTTCGGCCGGTTCCTCCGTCGAGGCAAAGACGCCGTGGAGCGAATAATAGTCCTTCGTCGGCACCGGATCGAATTTATGATCATGGCAACGTGCGCAGGTGACCGTGAGGCCCATGAGGCCGCGCGTGACGACGTCGATGCGGTCGTCGATGATGTCGTTCTGGTTGCCGAGAAATCTCCGGCCGAGCGTGAGAAAGCCGAGCGCCGCCAGCGCCGACTTGTCCTCACCCAGTTCCAAGCGATCCGCGGCGAGCTGCTCCACGATGAAACGATCGTAGGGCTTGTCTTCATTGAACGCTCGCACCACGTAATCCCGATACGTGAACGCAAAGGCGAAACGCCGCTCCGCGTTGCCCACCAGATAACCCTGCGTGTCGGCGTAGCGCGCCACATCGAGCCAGAAGCGGCCCCAGCGCTCGCCGTAGTGCGGCGACGCCAGCAACCGATCCACCGCGCGTTCGTAGGCGCGCGGGTCGCGCGGGAATTCGCGCACAAACGCGTCCATCTCCGTCGGCGTCGGCGGTAGTCCGGTCAGATCGTAGGTCACGCGGCGCAGGAGCGTGCGCGCATCCGCCGGCGCGGCCGGGGTGATTTTTTTCACCTCCAGTTGGGCTAGCACAAAATTATCTACCGGCGTGCGCACCCACGCGGCGTTCTTGACGGCTGGCGGTGTTGGTTTGAGCACCGGCTGAAACGCCCAGTGCCGGCGCGCGGCCGCCATGTCCATCGGATGCGGCTTGCCTCCGGTGCGCGGATCGGGAGCGCCGAGTTTGATCCATTCTTCGAGCGCCGCGATCTCGGTCGGGTCGAGTTTTCCGCCCTCGTCCTTCGGCGGCATCTGCAAATCGTCGTTCGTGTAGCGCACGGCCTCTATGAGCAGGCTCTTCACCAGGTCGCCGGGCACGATCGCCGGGCCGGTATCCCCGCCTTTCAAAAGCGCGTCGCGCGAATCAAGCAGCAGTCCCGCCTTCGACTTCCCGGACTCCACGCTGTGGCACTTGTAACAACGCTCCGCGAAGATCGGCCGAATCTTGGTCTCGAAAAACTCCGTCTGCTCCGGCGTCAGCTCGGCCGCGTGTGCCACCACGAGCATAAGCAATAACCCCGACGCCACCCTCAACCCCATTTGGCACGCACGATTTTTCATCGCCGGTCGATCAAGCGATCAAGTCGCGAACCACTTTGCCATGCACATCTGTCAGGCGAAAATCCCGGCCCGCGTGCCGGTAGGTCAATTTTTCGTGGTCGAAGCCCAGCAACGCCAAAATCGTGGCATGCAGGTCGTGCACATGGACCGGTTTGTCGACGGCCTTGAAACCGAATTCGTCAGTCGCGCCATAGACCGTTCCCCCGCGAACGCCGCCACCGGCCAGCCACATGGTGAAGCCGTGGTGATTGTGATCGCGGCCGTTCACCTTGCCTTGGTTGGCGCCGGCCGTCGGCAGCTCGACCACCGGCGTGCGCCCAAATTCGCCGCCCCAGATCACAAGCGTGTCCTCCAGCATGCCGCGTTGCTTCAAATCCTTCAGCAACGCGCCAATCGCCTGATCGCTGTCTCGGGCCAGCTTCCGGTGGTTGACCTCGATGTCGTCGTGGTTGTCCCACGGCTGGCCTTCGCCATGCCACGCCTGCACGAAGCGCACGCCCTTCTCCAGCAGGCGCCGCGCGGTGAGCAACTGCCGGCCCTGCACATTATCCCCGTAGGCGGCCCGAATCGCCGCCGGTTCGCGCGCAATCGCGAAGGCATCGGTCGCCTCGATCTGCATGCGGTAGGCGAGTTCGTAGGATTGGATGCGCGCCTCCAGCTGCGCCTCGTGCTGGCGTTTCTCGGCGTGCCGGGCATTGAGCCGTTGCAGCAAGTCCAGCTGCGCACGCTGCTCCGGCCGCGAGGTCGCGTGGTTACGGATGTGTTCGATCAGCTGATCAATTTCGGTGAACGCGGTGTTGATGTAGTTGCCCTGGTAAATTCCCGGAAGAAATCCGCTCTGCCAGTTCTGCGATTCCTGAATCGGGTAACCGCCCGGGCACATCGCGATGAAGCCCGGCAAATTCTGATTCTCCGAACCGAGGCCGTAAGTCACCCACGAGCCCAGACTCGGCCGCGGCAGCCGCGCATCGCCGCAGTTCATCAGCATCA
>JBDSGI010000237.1:0-6520 GCA_039919035.1 Opitutaceae bacterium | reverse complement strand
CCGTTTTGCCCGCCCTTGCGGTTATCGGGGTCGGGGCCGTGGCAGAGGAAACACTTCTCCGAGAGAATCGGCCGGATGTCGCGGTTGAAGTCCGGCACCGGCTGGGTCGCGCGCACCCACGTCGCCGCCAAAAAAATGAGGAGCAAGGACCGCATGAGGTGCGCGCAACGTGATCGCGCTCGAATCATGGCGCAACCCGGAACCGTTTGCGCACCGCAATCTGAGCGGGCACCGGCCGCCGTCTTCAAGCCGCTTCCGAATAGCCCGTCACCCGCCGCAGCGCCTGATTCGCCAACTGGCCGATCACCGCGCAGACGATCAGGGTGGCGACAATCCCGGCGACGACGACCCACGTGTTCGCCACATCCTTGAAGCGCAGTTGCTCCAACTGCGCGGCGGCATAAGCCGCCACCGCCGTGCGCGGCATAATGCCCACCAGCGTGCCGAAGGTATAGGGCCACAAACGCACCCGGCCGGCGGCGAGCACGAAATTTGCGATGGCAAATGGCGACGTCGGCGGAATTCGCAGGAGCGTCACCACCAAAAACGTGCGCCAAGTTTCACGGCCGAGCAGTGCCTGAAAAACCGCGTTCCATTTCGGACGCGCGCGCACCACCTCCAGCACCCGATCCCGCGCGATCCAGCGGCCGATGGCATAGGCGATCAACGAGGCGACGGTGATGGTGACAACGGCCAGCGGGAAGCCCGCCGCGAAGCCGAACGCCCAGCCCGCCAGAATTGCGCAGGAATACGTCGGCACAAACGACAACCCCATGAGCGCGCCAATAAAGAGAAAATAGATCGCCATGCCTTCGACCCCATGGCTCCGCAGCCAGGGGCCAAATTGCGTGAGGGTGGCGAGCAGCACAAAGCCGCCGAGTGGAGGCCAGAACGATAGCACGATGGCGACCGGCCCCGCCGCCCCGAGGCGACGAAACCAGCCGGCGTTTTTGTTTTCGGGCGCGCTGGGAAGTGGGTCCACGGTTTGTTTGTGCGGGGGATTTTCAACTGCGACAAGTCTCGCGACGCCTAGTCGTGAGCCTCAGCCGACAACGACCGAAAGCGCGGCGCCGCAAGATTAACGCCGCTCCGCCTTCGGCGGACTCGGCTGGTGACTTGACGGTTTAGGCGGCGTGGAAAACGGACCGTGCTCGGCGCGAAACTCGCGCGGGGATAGCCCGACGTGCCGGCGGAAGAGTTTTGAAAAATGATATGGGTCCGGCAGCCCCACGGATTTTCCCACCTCGGAAACCGGCAGCGTCGTGCTGAGCAAAAGCTCCCGCGCTTCCCGCAACTGCCGGCCGATCACGTGGCCCTTGGCCGAAACACCCAGATGACGGCGAAACAATTTCAGGACGTGCGAACGGCTTCGACCGATGATGGCCGCCAAGTCGTCGATGCGCGGGCCGAGATGGAAACCGCGCTCCACGTGCACCAGCAGGCGACTCAGTTCCTCGGGTCGACTGGCTGTCGGCGCCATGGAGGCCGCCGCCGTGCGCAACACTTCCCGCACCAGTAGCAATCCGAGCGCCCGCCCCTCTGCCTCGTCCCGCCCGGACGTGGCAAACCAGCCGATCGCGTAATCCATCAACCGCCCCAAAGGTTCCTCCGCTTGGGTGCGCAGACGAATCGCGCCCGGTCCCAATGGCCAGACGGCATCGCGCCGGTCCGGGGAATCGAATTCGCGCTCCCCTTTCTCATGGGGGACATTCGGCACCCACGCCGAGCCCGGGCGATACCACGGCACAATATGCACGTGACCGGTGAACATGGGCTCCAGCGCCGACGGCAAATAGGTGATGCAGCGAGCCCACGGAAGCACGTAGAGATCATGCGGCTCGAGCAAGTGCGTCGTCCCGTCGACCACGAATTTCCCGCGTCCGCTTTTGCACCAAAACAAAGCCCGGCTCTGCACGCAGCCGTTGGTGAACCGCTGCCCGGCCGCGAATTGAAAGAAACCCGCCCGGCAAAGCGCCGGCGCCTGCGCCGCGCCTGGACCGGCGCGGCGAAGCTTGGGTTTGGCTTTGCGCGGACGGGGCATGAAACGCAAAACAACAAGAGATTCCCCACTTGTCCATTGTTTTGACCGGTGCGCGGCTGGTATCGTCCCATCCATGCCGGCGGGCCGCTCAAGGGCTTCGCCTGCTCCTCCAACCCCATGAAAACCCGCTACGTTGTCAGCCTTGCCTTGGTCATTTCCCCTCCGCTCTTTGCCCAGGTCTCTCCCGCGCAAAAAGCGCCCGAGCCCGAAGCGATCGTCCTCTCGCCCTTCGTCGTCCAGTCGGACAACGAAGAGGGCTACCGCGCCAGCGCCACCACTGCCGGCAGCCGGCTCAAAACCGACCTCAAAGACGTCGCCGCCTCGGTCACCGTGCTGACCGAACAGTTCATGAACGACCTCGGTGCTACCGATGTCGCCTCCGCCCTCGCTTTCGTATCAGGCGCGGAAAACGACTCCACCTACCATCAGGAAGGCCTCACTTTCAGCGGCGCCAACAATTACGTCGGTGGCGATTTCGGCGATAACAACAACCGCTCCGGCGAAGTCCGCGTGCGCGGTCTCGGCCGCGCCACCACGACGATCAACTACATCGAGGTGCTCGGCTCCACGGATCGCTACAACACCGAGCGCTCTGAATTCCTCCGCGGTGCCAACTCTATCCTCTTCGGCCTCGCCGAGCCCGCCGGCCTCATCAACTCCTCCACCAAGACCGCGCGCCTCAACCGCACCAGCTCCAAGATTGAGACCAAAATCGACAATCTCGGCTCCAACCGTCTCGTCCTCGACCACAACCAAGTTCTCATCAAAAACCATCTGGCCCTGCGCGCCGTCGGCCTTTATAACGAGCAGCAATACGAGGTCAAAAGCGCCTACCAAAAAGACAAGCGCCTCTTCGTCACCGGCACCTACACGCCGTTCGCCGGCACGACCATCCGCAGCTACTACGAGGCGCAAAACTCTCGCGGCCGCCGCCCGAATTTCCGCACCGTCCAGGATAACGTCTCCGACTGGCTGAAGGCCTACAACACCTACGCACCGTTGATGACGCCCGCCCAGATTGCCTCCGCGTTTTACTGGGATGCCTCCGTGCGCAGCGGAAACGGCAGCGCCCCTGCCACCGCCTTCACCCTCGCCGATGGCCGCTCGATCAGCCTCGGCCTCATCCGCCGCGATCTCGATTCCAGCGCCCAGGGCACCACCCTCATCTACAGCCCCGGCCAGTGGACCAACCCGCTCGACAATCGCGTCACCATCCTCGGCACCCGCAACAACACCGCGGCCGGTGCCAACGCCAACCCCGCCGCCAAATTCATTCGGTCCGCGTCGCCGCTCGAAAACACCGTCGGCTTTCTCGACCCCCAAGTCACCGACAGCGGCATCTTCCCCTACAAGACCGTCGAGATCGGGGCCCTGCCCGGCAACTATCGCACAGAAAAGGACCGGAAGTTCTACGTGAACCTCGAGCAGCGCATCACCCCCGACTTATACTTCTCCGCCGCCTTCCAGCAGGAGCGCCGCACCTCTGAGCAATACTTCGCCACCATCACCCAGACCAACCAGATCTCCATCGACATCAACACGCGCCTCCCCGACGGCCGCACCAACCCCAACTTCCTCCGGCCGTTCATTCACGGTCGCAGCATCGGTGAAAACATCGACGCCAAGGCGACGAACCTCGTCGTCCAGGCCAACTACGACTTCGACTTCGCCAAAAAAACGTCGTCCCTCGGCTGGCTCGGCTTTCACCGCCTCACCGCCGTCCACACCCGCGCCGAACAGGATCGGATCCGCTACCAGTTCAACAATCAGTTCGGCGACGACATCCCCGGTATTTTACCCTCGACCATCGCCGGCAACAACGCGGCCCGCTACGCCATGCAGCTCTGGTATGTCGGCGACCCCGTGAAGGTCGGCGATACCGGCCTGCACTACAACGGCTTCCCCGACAACCTCGCGGCCCACCAAAACCGCTCCTACAACTACCAATACTTCGACGCCGCCACCGGCACTTGGCAGCTCTCGCCGACCCCGATCACCGTCAGCCGACAACTCCTCGTCAACGGCCGCACCTATACGGTCAATAAAAACCACGGCACCGGCCTCTCGCTCCAAAGCTTCTTCTGGGACAAAAAAATCGTCACCCTCTTCGGCTGGCGCCGGGACTCGGTGGACAACAATCAGCGCAGCCTCGTCAACACCGCCAGCGTCGCGCCTTTTCCCACCCTTCTCGGTAAAACTCGCGCCGACTATCTCTCCACCGGCGCCCGCTACCTCTACGAGGCCGATACCACCACCCAGAGCGTCGTTTACAAAGCCACCCGCTGGCTGCGTGTCTTCGCCAACGTCTCCGAAAATTTCGCGGCCTCCAGCCAGCGCCAGGACAATCTCTACCGCCCCGTCGCCCCGCAGGCCGGCGACACCCGCGAGATCGGCCTCGGGTTCACCTTCTTCAACGACAAGCTCGATGTGCGCATCACCCACTTCCAATCCGCGCAGCAAAACGCTGGAAGCAACGCCTTCGGCCAGGTGCCGAACAACCGCATTACCGCCTTCGAAGGTCGCCTCTACAGCGCGATCAGCGCCCAGGGTCGCCTCGCCGAGTGGCAGACCATCGGCGAGTTCGGCCAGACGACCACCGCTCAATACGTCACCCCCAATGGCACCACCGCCACGGAATCCCGTGAATCCACCGGCACCTCGCTTGAGTTCTCCTATGCCCCCACGCGCAATTGGGACATCATCTTCAACGTCGATCAGGTTGATAACAAGATCACGGCGATCGGCACGGAGCTGGCCGATTTCTTCGCCGCCCGCGCGAGCTTCTACCGCAAGTGGTTTAACGAAGGCATCGTCACCAACGGCACCAACACCGCCTCTCAGGATTTCGCGACCAACGTCGCCGCCGAGTATTCCGCCGGCGCCGCCTTCCGCGGCACCTCCAATCGCGGTCTCGCCGATTACCAGTCCTCGCTCGTCACCCGCTACAAGTTCCTCAAAGGCTCGCTCAACGGTCTCACCGTCGGCGCCAACCTGCGGTGGGAATCCGGCAAGATCATAGGATACCGTCTCAAGCCCGCCACGTTCAACTTCGGCGGCTTGGACAACTACGCCGGCCAGGTTTACGACACCAACGCGGCTTTCACCGGCGACGCCACCCTGGGCGGCGGCATGCAGGTGAGCTACCGCCGGAAAATTTTCTCCGACCGCGTCAACTGGCGCGTGCAGCTCAACGCCCAAAACCTTTTCAGCGAGACCGGCCTCCGCACCATCGGAGCCAACTCCAATGGATCGCCCGTTTACGGCGTCGCCCCGGCTCGCAGCTACGAACTCTCCAGCACCTTCGAGTTCTAAACCCTCAAGTGAGAGCGCGGGCGTTGCTCTGACCTCGACTGCTTCCCTCCGGGCCACGCCATGAATCCTGCTCCGCTCGCCCTCTTCCCTTTTCTCCTCGCCCTCCCTCCGCTCGCCCTCGTCGCAGCGCACAACCCCGACCGAGTCTACGAGCTGTCGAATTCGTTCGAATTCTAGACCACCCAACCCCGCGATGAACCACCGCCGCATCGTCATCCTCACCACCCTCCTCCCGGCCGCGCTCATCGCGCAGGTCGTCACCCCGACCAAGCCCGCCGATACCGAAGCCATCGTTCTCTCGCCGTTCGTCGTCGATACCTCGGCCGACCAAGGCTACCAAGCCTCGTCGACCTTGGCCGGCAGCCGCTTGAAGACGGAACTCAAGGACGTGGCCGCCTCCGTGACCGTGCTCACGAACGAGTTCCTAGACGACCTCGCTGCCACCAACATCACTGACGCCCTCGCCTTCGTCGCCGGCGCGGAAAACGACGCCACCACCGACCCCACCTCGGTCAGTTCCAATGGCCAAGGTTATCTCGGCGGCGACTTCGGCGACGTGAATAACCGCTCCGACGAAGTTCGCGTGCGAGGCCTCGGTCGCGCCAGCAACACCCTGAACTTCATCCAGGTCATCGGCACCTCCGACCGCTACAACACGGAACGGGCGGAGTTCTTGCGCGGCGCCAACTCGGTGCTCTTCGGCCTCGCCGAACCCGCCGGACTGATCAACTCGACCACGAAAGTGGCCAAGCTCCGCCGCAATCAGACGAGCCTCGACACGAAGTTCGACAACTTCGGTTCAGCCCGGACCGTCCTCGATGTGAATCGCGTGATCGTGAAGGATCGCCTCGCCGTGCGCGCGGTCGGCCTGGAGTCGAACACCCGCTATCAGGTGAAAAACGCGTTCTACCACGATCGCCGCATGTTTCTCACCGGCACCTACCAGCCCTTCCAGAACACCACGCTGCGGGTAAACTATGAAGCGCAAAACCTCCGGGGGATGCGCCCGAATTTCCGCACGGTGCAGGATAACGTCTCCGGTTGGCTCAACGCCTACAACCAATACGCCCGCGTGCTCACGCCCGCCCAAATCGCCGCCGCGTTCTATTGGGACCCCACCGTGCCGCCCACGTCCACGGGCGCTCCGCTCGCCTCGACCTTCACGAC
>JBDSGI010000236.1:0-2698 GCA_039919035.1 Opitutaceae bacterium | reverse complement strand
GCAGGATCATCCGGGTGACTGCCCGATCTGCGGGATGGCGCTGGAACCAAAGACCGCCACGGGCGCGCCGGCGGACGATGGCGAACTGCGCGACATGACCCGCCGGCTCTGGATCGGCGGCGCGCTTGCGCTCCCGGTTTTTCTGCTCGCGATGGCGCACCTCGTGCCCGCATGGAGCCATGCGGCCAACGCGCCGTGGAGCCGCTGGGTGCAGCTCCTCCTGGCGACCCCCGTGGTGCTGTGGGCCGGCTGGCCGTTCTTCGTGCGCGGCGCACGATCGCTAAGCACCCGCCATTGGAACATGTTCACGTTGATCTCGCTCGGCGTGGGCGCGGCCTGGCTCTACAGCCTCGTGGCGTTTTTTCTGCCGGGAATTTTCCCGAATGAGATGCGTCCGCACGGCAGCGTGGACATCTATTTCGAAGCGGCGGCGGTGATCGTCGTCCTCGTTCTCCTCGGGCAGGTGCTGGAACTCCGCGCCCGCGCCCGGACCTCCACGGCAATCCAGGCTCTCCTCAACCTGACACCACCGACCGCCCTCCGCGTCACCGCTCACGGCGATGAGGAGATCGCCCTCGCGGAGGTGCAATCAGGGGATCGCCTCCGCGTGCGGCCCGGCGCAAAGATTCCGGTGGACGGGGTGATTGAAACCGGCACCTCCGCCGTGGACGAATCGATGCTCACCGGCGAGTCCATGCCGGTCGAAAAGCGTTCGGGCGACAAGGTGACGGGCGGCACCCTCAATGGCACCGGGGGGTTCGTCGTGCGCGCCGATCGCGTCGGGGCCGAGACCATGCTGGCCCGCATTGTCCAAATGGTAGCCGATGCCCAGCGCAGTCGCGCTCCCATCCAGGGCATGGTCGATCGGGTAGCCGGATATTTTGTGCCCGTCGTCGCCGTCGTCGCGGTGGTGACGTTTCTCGTCTGGTTCTTCTTTGGACCCGAGCCGCGTCTCGCCTACGCCATCGTCAATGCCGTAGCCGTGCTCATCATCGCCTGCCCCTGCGCACTCGGCTTGGCCACACCGATGTCGATCATGGTGGGAGTCGGGCGCGGGGCCCAAGCCGGCGTGCTGGTCAAGAATGCCGAGGCCCTCGAAATGATGGAGAAGATCCAGTGGCTCGTGGTGGACAAAACCGGCACCCTCACGGAGGGCCGGCCCAAACTGACCGACCTGCTGCCGGCCTCCGGCACCGACGAAAAAGAACTACTTCAGCTCGCCGCATCACTTGAGCGTTCCTCCGAGCATCCGCTCGCAGCCGCCATCGTGCGCGCGGCGAAAGAACGCGGGGCCGCGCTTTCGGACGTGACCGATTTTCGCTCCATCACCGGCGGCGGCGTGGCCGGCCAGGTCTCGGGCAAAATCGTGCGCATCGGCCAGGCGGCCTTCCTCACGGCCGAAGGCGTCGCGGTATCCCCCGCGCTCTCCGAGCAGGCCGCAAAACTTCAGACCGAGGGAAAAACCGTGCTCTTCGCCGCGATTGGCGACCAAGCCGCGGGTTTGCTCGCCGTCGCCGACCCAATCAAAGCGACCACCGCCGAAGCCGTCGCCGCGCTGCACAAACTCGGCGTGAAAATAATCGTCGCGACCGGCGACAACCGCCGCACGGCGGAGGCCGTGGCCCGGCAGCTCGGCCTCGACCGGATTGAGGCCGAGGTCACGCCGGCCGATAAAATCCGTCTCGTCGAATCGCTCCGGCGCGACGGGGCCAAAGTCGCGATGGCCGGAGACGGCATCAACGACGCCCCGGCGCTCGCCGCTGCCGATGTCGGCATCGCCATGGGCACGGGCACCGATGTCGCGATGGAGAGCGCCGGTGTCACGCTCGTCAAAGGCGACCTCCGCGGCATCGCCCAAGCCATCCACCTCTCCCGCGCCACGATGGGCAACATCAGGCAGAACTTGTTTTTTGCCTTCGTTTACAACGCTCTCGGCGTGCCCATCGCCGCCGGCCTGCTCTATCCCTTTTTCGGCCTGCTGCTCAGCCCCATCATCGCGGGCGCGGCCATGAGCCTCAGTTCCGTCAGCGTGATCTCCAACGCGCTGCGGCTGCATCGCCTAAAACTCTGATGTCTCCGCTGTCGACGCGGCCGGCCTCGGCCTCCAGCTTCGAACCACCCTCACCCATATGAAACTCCTCGCCGTTATCCCGCTCGCCGCACTCGCCCTCACTCCTCTCCTCGCCGCCGACAATCTCGGCACGCTCATTTTTCAGGACGACTTCAACCGCACCGAGTCGCAGGAGAAAACCGACGAACCCGGCAACGGCTGGACCACCAACAGCAAGGCCCGCGCGAAAGACGACAAGCAGGTCGACCTCCGCAATGGCGCGATGCACATCCATCTCAGCCCCCGGGCCGACCACGCCGTCTCCGTTGCCCATGCCGCCGAGTTCACCGACGGCGCCGTCGCCCTGCGCTTCAAACTCGAGGACGCCCGCGACAGCCTCGGCCTCGATTTCGCCGATCTCGCGTTTAAAGACGTCCACGCCGGCCACCTCTTCGCCGCCCGCGTCAGCCCGAAACAGGTCCAGCTTCAAGACCTCGCCACCGGGAATATGCGCCTCGACATCAGCGAGGCCCGGAAGGCGAAAACGAAACTCACCGAGGAGCAGCAAAAGGCCCTCGTCGGGAAAAATAAAAACGTGCCCGCCGCGCTCGCCCTCAACCAATGGCACGACCTGCTCGTGAAAATTTC
>JBDSGI010000235.1:0-3189 GCA_039919035.1 Opitutaceae bacterium | reverse complement strand
CGTTGCTCATTGCGTTCGCTGCCTTGCTGCTGTGGCGAAACTCGGCGCCCCCCGGCAGCCCGCGCGATGAGCGGACGGCGAAAACCCTGGTCGGGGCGGTGGAGCCAGCTGCGACGGCGGCCGCCGGACCCGCGGCCGAATCGACCGATCACCGCGCTACGCTGGAGCGCCACGCCTATGCGCAGGCGTGGGCCGACGCGGCGCAGCCGGCGTCGATGGCGGCGTTTCGCGCCTGGACGGATCGCTACCAGAGCGCGCCGGCGGCGGCGCGGTCGACTTTGCTCCCCGAGGGCGTCGCGCTTGCCCGCGCGCGCCGCCCCGCGATGCTCGAACTCATCCAGCATGATCCGCAGCGCGCGCTGGCGGTGACGGTGCCGGCGGCGGTGCGCCACGATTTGCCGGCGGAGGTGGTGGCGCAACTTGAGCAACGCGTTGCGGGCAAGGGGGAATTTGCACTGGTCGCGGCGAGTCCGGCGCCCGGTGAGCCGATGACGACGCCGCGCGTGAGGCGCGCTGTGCTGCTGGGGGGCACGACCTATACGGCTCACGTTTATGGCCGCCGCGAGGCGCAGACCGCGCTCGACGGCGTCTCGCTCCACGGCATCACGCTCGACGGACACCTCGCGTTGCACGAGAGCCCGCTGCGGGCGCTGGAGCCGGGGGAGTTGCCCGCGCCGGCGGCCAATGTGGATTGTCCCGTCACCGCCGAGCCGCTTGCGGACGCGGGCAACGTCACCGAGCTAGCTTTCGCCGAGGCGGAGGGTCGGGTGTTGGAGTTTTGCGGCGTCTCCGCCGACATGATCGAGCGTTACGCGCAGCGCCTCGTCGCGGCGGAGGCGGGCGGGGCCGGCGCGAGCGCGACGCCGCTCACCGCTGCCGAGCCAGAGCGTCCGCAATCCGTCGGCGCCAAGCAAGTGCTCGTAATCCGCGTGGATTTTTCGGACTTCCCCGGCGATCCCGTCTCGCAGGTGGCGGCTCTCGGGGTGATGCAGGACCGGGTGAAGCCGCTCTTCGAGGACATGAGCTACGGCAAGACTACGATTAACGCGACCGTGAGCGATGCCGTCTATCGTCTGCCGCAGACGGGGACCGCCTACGCGATCAACGACAACGACCTCCAGCTGCACTCCGATGCGCGCGCCGCTGCGGCCGCGAACTACACGCTGTCCCAGTTTGACCGCATCATCGTCGTCTTTCCCAGGCTCACCCTCATCACGGGTTCGAAGATCAGTTTTGGCGGCCAGGGAATCGTCAACGGATCGAATATTTGGATCAACGGGCCAAATGCCTTTACGATCGCCACGGTCTCGCACGAACTCGGCCATACCTACGGCCTGCTGCACAGCAATCTCTGGCGCGTCAATGACGGCAATCCCGTCTCGGCGAACGCCACCTCCCAGGAATACGGCGACGCCTTTGACGTCATGGGCTCTTCCTCGGTCAGTGGCGTCACGCGCGACGCCCGACACCACTTCAACCAATGGCATAAAAACCGGCTCGGCTGGCTGCCGGACGCCGCCGTTACGACCGTGCAGGCGAGCGGCACCTATCGGATCTATCGCTTTGATCAGCGCGATGCCCTGGCGAGCGGGCAGCCGCTGGCGTTGAGGGTCTTTCGCGATGGCATGCGGTGGTTCTGGGTCGGCTACCGGCAGAATTTCGCCACCGGCACGCCCCAGACCAACGGCGCCCAAGTCGTCTGGGGCTACAACAACCGCCAGGGCAGCCATCTCCTCGATTTAGTCACCCCGGGCGCCAGTCCCAACGACGCCACCCTGCCGGTCGGCTCGACCTTCACCGACGCAGTCTCGGGCGTCTCGATTAAGACCCTCGCCCGCGGCGGGGCCGATCCCGCGCAATACCTTGACGTCGAGGTGACGCTCCCCGCCGTGTCGCGCGATGTCGTCACGGCGTGGGGCCGGGAAGGCGTCGAATTCTACGATGAGGCGACGGGACTTCCCGTTTCGCCGGCACCCGAGACCCTCGTGCCGTTTAACCTGACTGGAGTCCGCGCGATCGCCGGCGGGAACAACCACGCCATCGCGCTCAAGGGCGACGGCACGGTCGTCGCGTGGGGCAACAACACCAACAGCCAGACGACCGTGCCGGCTGGCCTCGCCGACGTGATTTCGGTCGCGGCCGGCGGGGATGTGAGCGGGGTGGTGCGGCGCGATGGCACCGTGCGGCTTTGGGGATCGAACGCCTCCGGCCAGACGACGGTGCCCGCCGGCCTCGCTGACGTAAAACAGATCGCCATCGGCACGTCGCACGTGCTCGCGTTGAAAGCCGACGGCACGGTGGCCGCTTGGGGTTCCAACGCCGCTGGCCAGACGACCGTCCCCGCCGGGCTTGCGGACGTGGTGGCCGTGGCGGCGGGGGCGACCGGGAGCGTCGCGCTCAAACGCGATGGCACCGTCGCGGGCTGGGGCTCGGTTAATTTCCGCTCGGTGCCGGCCGGTTTGTCCGGCGTGGTGGCGGTTTCCTCGTGCGGCGCCGGCGAAACCGGCGGCACGCATATCCTCGCGCTCAAGGCCGACGGCACGGTCGTGGCCTGGGGCAACAACGCCAATGGCCAGTCGACGGTGCCCACCGGCCTGAACCGCGTGGTGGCGGTTGCAGCCGGCGGTTTCCATTCTCTCGCGCTGAAAAACGACGGAACCGTGGTGGCTTGGGGATCGAATGTCTCGGCCCAGACCAGCGTTCCTCCGGCGCTGCCGCGCAGCTTTGCGCTGGCCGCTTCCAATCGGGGGGCCTTTGCCCTCGCAGGTTCCAGTGTGCAGTTCAACGCGCAGCCGCTCGATCAAACCATCGCGGTGGGCGACGACGTGACCCTGCGCGTCGCCGCCACCGGCCTCGGCGCGTTGAGCTATCAATGGCGCAAGGACGGCGCCGCGATTGCCGGTGCGACGGCCTCCACGCTTTCGCTGCGCAGTATCACGGCGGCGCAAACGGGCGCTTACGACGTCGTCGCGACCGACGCCTTGGGCAGCACGGTCTCCGCCGTCGCCCGACTGACCGTGGCGGTGCCGGCGCTTCAGGAAGTCAGTCGCATCGCAAATCTTTCCATTCGCACGCGCGCCGGCACCGGCGCTCAGACCCTTATTGTGGGATTTGTCGTGAGCGGCGCGGGAACGAAGCCGTTGCTCGTCCGTGGCGTCGGCCCGACCCTCGGCGTATTTGGGGTGCCCG
>JBDSGI010000234.1:0-3769 GCA_039919035.1 Opitutaceae bacterium | reverse complement strand
CTGGCTCGGGCGGCCGCGTCCTCTTCCAACTGCAGCTCGCCTTCGAACGCCACCACCTCGACGAGCCGGGCGGCGTAAAAGGTGAAGTCGTGGAAAAACTCGTGGTAGTGCATCACCCGGTCGCCCGGCTGAGCCCGCGCCGTCACGACGAGCGCGAGGTCTTTGGTCCCAGGCTTGTTGATGTCAGGCGCCGCGAATTGCAGCGCCACGAAGAACGCCGCCGCCGTGGCCACCACCGTCACGAGCGCGACGCGCGCGCCCCGCAGGCGCGCGAGCCACGGCGCGAGCACACCTCCGATCAGCAAAATCGCCGCGAGCGCGATGGCCGGCGTGCGCAACGCAGCCAACTGATCAAGGTCCTTGATGAACAGGCCCGGTTTGAGAACGGCGGTCAGCAGCGCGACCGCGAGCAATCCGTTGAGGAAGGTGAACGCCCGCAGGCCGCCCCGAAGCGGGGCCGCCGACTTTTCTTCGAGCACCCGGGCGAGCCAAGCGCCAATCAGCACCGCCAGCGCCGGGAAAATCGGCAGAATATAGGGCGGGAGTTTCGATTTCGAAACGGAGAAAAAGAAAAAGACGAAAGCCACCCAAGTGATCAGAAACCACACGTCGGCGTTTTCCTTCCGGCGCGCCCAGCCACCGCACAACGCCTCACGCGTCGCCGGCCAGAGAAAGCCCGTCCACGGAATGATCCCGGCGATCACGATCCAGACGAAGTAATGCACCGGCCCCGGGCGGGACGCCGCTGGGGTTAGAAAACGCTCGAAATGCTCGTAAACAAAGTAGCGGTGCACCCACGTCTCGTTGTGCAGCGCCGCGAGCACATGCCACGGGGCGGCGAGGGCGAGAAACAACAGCGCGCCAGTCGGAAAATAGAAAGGCCGGAGCCGGCGCCACTGATTGAAAAACAGCAGCCACAGAAACATGACCGCGCCCGTGACAAGAAATCCGATCAGGCCTTTGGCAAGCGTGGCGAGCGCCATGCTCGCATAAAGCAGGTAGAAAAAGCCGCGCCGCGTCGCACCCGGCCGCTCCTGCACGCCGAACCAAAAAGCAAACAGCGCCTGCGCCATCAGGACCGAAACCGACATGTCGAGCAGCGGCAGATGTCCAATCACAAACCACAGCAGCGAGGTGCCGAGCACCACCGCCGCGCACAGTCCCGCCTCACGGCTCCGCCACCGGCGGCCCGCCGCATAAGTGAGGAGCACGCCCCAGACCGCGAAGAGCGCCGGCACCGCGCGCACCGACCACTCGTTTTCGCCAAACGTTTTTTCCATCACCGCCGTGATCCAGTAGCTCAGCGGGGGCTTCTCAAAATAGTTTACGCCATTCAGCCGAGGCGTGACCCAGTCGCCCGTCGCCAGCATCTCGCGGGGAATTTCGGCGTAGCGACCCTCATCCGGATTCGACAGCGGATAGCTGCCGAGGCGAAAAAAATAAAGCGCGCCGAATACCAGCAGCAGCAGGAGCGCATCGCGCCACGCGGCAGGAACCGGGCGCGCCGGTGAAGGATTGGGCCAATGTTCGCTCATTCCGACGGCTTGGCCGGCGCCCTGCCGGTCTGCGCCCGGCGGGTAAACTCCCCCTGCTCCACCGGAGTGAGCGCACGGTAGAGATCATTGCGGTAGAGGTAGCTCGCCGTCTGGTAGTAGGCGATGGTGGTGTCGGTGCGCGTGGCCGTCCTCGGGGTCAGCGCGAAAGTGCCATCGGCACAGTCGTATTCCGCCGAACGCCGCACGGGCATGAGCACACTGAGCATCCCGGGCTCATACCGCCCGAGCTTCTGGTAGTTACCGATTAACGCGCGGCGGCCGCTGTCGGCCGTGCGCACATCCCAACCAAAAAAGCGGCTCGCGTAGCTCCAGTTCAGCAGGCCGAGCAGCGTCGGCGCGTAGTCCACCTGGCTCATCAGCTCCTTCACCGTTCCCGCCGGGATGTGCCCACCCGGGGAGAAAATCACCAACGGGATGTGGTAGCTCTCGACCGGCAACGCCGCCTGGCCCGCCACCGAAGCGCAATGGTCGGCCACAATCACAAAGACGGTGTCGCGGAACCAAGGCTTCGACTCGGCGTCGCGCAGGAATTTCCCGATCGCGTAGTCGGTGTATTTCACCGCGCCCGCACGCCCGGAGGTTTTTGACGGAAGATCGATCCGCCCCTCGGGATAAGTGAACGGGCGGTGATTCGAGGTCGTCATCACGAACTGGTGGAATTTTTTGCCGGCCGCGTGCGTCGCATCCGCCTCACGCATTGCCCAGCGGTAGAGATCCTCGTCGCAGGCGCCCCAGACATTGGCAAAGGTGATGTCGCTCGCAGCCACCGCCGCGCGATCAATCACGCGGTAGCCGTTGCCGCCAAAAAAGGCGTTCATGTTGTCGAAGTAACCGTAGCCGCCATAAATGAAAGCCGTGTCGTAACCGCGGCTGCGGAAGACCGAGCCGAGCGTAAAGAGATTTTCGTTGCGCGGCCGCTTCACGAGCGAGCGGCCGGGCGTCGGGGGAATCGCCAGCGTGAGCGCCTCCATCCCGCGATCGGTGCGCGTGCCGGTGGCGTAGAAGCGCTCGAAGACGAGGCTCTTTCGCGCTATCTCCTCCATGTTCGGCATGAGACCGGAGGCGCGGTTGAAAATGCTCAGGAAATTCGCGCTCAGGCTCTCCACCGTGATTTGAATCACATTGGGCAGCTGCTCGGAGCCGGGGGCGCGCACGAAGCGCAGCGTGTCGCGGGCGCCGGGCGCGACCAGTTCCGCGCGGTCGCGGGCGAGTTCGCCATGCAGGTGCTGAAAAGCCTCGTCCACCGGCAGCGTTGGATAAAACTGATCGTAATCGAGCTCGTTGTCGCGAAACGCGGCGAAGAGCGACCACACGCCGTTCTTCGCGAGTTCGCGGTTGTAGTTATTCGCGAAACTGGGAATCCGATCGTCGTCGAGGACGAGCACGGCGGCCGCCGCGACCACGAGCCACCGGAGGCCGGCCCCGGCGCGCCGCCGGAATGGCTCCGGCTCCGACGCCAGCCAGCGTTGCAGGAGGCGGGTGCGCCAGCCGAGCCACGCCACCGCCAGCGCGCCGCCAAAAATTCCCGCGAAGAGCAGGGGCATCGGGTAGCTCTCGCGGATGTTGCCGATGACTTCCTTGGTGTAGACGAGGTAGTCCACCGCGATGAAGTTGAACCGAACGCTGAACTCATCCCAAAAAACCCACTCGGCCACGACGCCGAACAACAGAAAATAGATCGCCGCGAAAAAGCCCGATCCCGCCAGCCCCCGCGCCCAGCGGCGCGCAAAGAAACCCGCCGGCAAGATCACCAATAGCACGACCAGCGGCGCCGCGACCAGCACGGCCGCGCCGACATCGAAGAGCAGTCCGAGCACAAACGCCGCGACCAAACTGAGGTCAAACGACACCGCCGAAGCCGACTTCACGAGCAAGAGCACCCGCGTAAACAGCGCCACCGCCAGAAACAGCCCGCCGAACAGCCACACCGCCCCGTGCCGGTGGACCAGCGCTCGTTGCAGCCAGGATTTTTGGGGGGGCATCATGAACGACTCGGCCCGCAGGAAGCAGATGCCGCCATCCGAACCCCGCGCAACCGCCCCCGTGATTGAGCGCGGAGCCCGCCCGCCGCCACTTTTTTCGTGCAGTCGCCCGCCGTTCGCCGCCACTCTGCCCGACCATGGCGGCCAAAAACTTCACGTTCATCTGCGGGGCGGACGATTTTCTCGTCGGCCGTCTCGGCAAGGAACGTTTCGAGGCGCTGGCCGCCGAAA
>JBDSGI010000233.1:0-2962 GCA_039919035.1 Opitutaceae bacterium | reverse complement strand
AGTGCCTTCCGGCCGAATATCAGCCGCGGGTTTCGATTTCTGATGAGTTCTTTCGGCGGCGGAGTGAGATTGTCCAGTCGCAGTTGATCACTGCCGAAGATAAAAATCCTGCGTTAGCGAGCGCAATACAGGCGATAATCGAGGAGTATAAGCTCGATGACAGCGGGAACGAAGAAGGTCAGTAGCCAGTTTCCCCATGCCCGAAGCCGTTGCCCGCTCCAAATTCTCCTGCCCCGCCTGCGGCGCGGAGGCGGTGTGGAATCCCGCGAAGAAGGCGCTCGTCTGCAATTTTTGCGGCACGACCTCGCCGGCCAACGTCGAGCTGACCGGCTTCAGCGCCACCGAGACGATCGTCGAGCACGACCTCGCGACCGCGCTCCGCGCCATCCCCGACGCCGCGCGCGGGTGGGCGGCGGAGAAAACGCAGGTGCGCTGCCAGAGCTGCCAGGCGATCTCGGTCTTCGATCCGGCGCGCGTGGGGCAGCGCTGCGATTTCTGCGGCTCGTCGGCGCTCGTGCCCTACGAGGAGGTGAAGGCCGCGTTTCGCCCCGAGAGCCTGCTCGAGTTCAAGCTCGCCGAGGCGCAGGTGCGCGACGCCATCCGCGGCTGGCTCGCCGGCCGCTGGTTCGCGCCCAACGCCCTCAAATCGCGCGCCGCCACCGACACCGTGCGCGGGCTCTACATTCCCTACTGGACGTTCGACGCGCACGTGGACGCCGCATGGACCGCCGAGAGCGGCTACCATTATTACGAGACGGAGCGGTTCACCAACGCGAAGGGCGAGACCGAGACGCGCCAGGTGCAGCGCACGCGCTGGCAACCGAGCGCGGGCGAACTGGCGCACTTCTTCGACGACGCCCTCGTCGCCGCCTCGCGCGGCGTGCAGCCCGACCTGCTCGCGGCGGTGGAGCCGTTTCCCACCAAGGAGCTGAAGCCCTACAACCCCGGCTTTCTCGCCGGCTGGGTCGTCGAGCGCTACCAAATCGACCTGCTCGCCGCCGCGCAGGCCGCGCGCAACCGGATGGACCGCGAACTCGAATCGCTCTGCGCCGCGCAGGTGCCCGGCGATACGCACCGCAACCTGCAAGTGGACGCGAACTATTCCGGCCAGACCTTCAAGCACATCCTCGTGCCCGTGTGGCTGCTCACCTACGATTTCTACGGCAAGCCCTACCAAGTCGTGATCAACGGCTACAGCGGCCAAATCGCCGGCCGCTACCCTAAGAGCTGGATCAAGATTGCGCTCGCGGTGGTCGTCGCGCTCATCGTGGGCGGCGTCCTATTCTGGATCGGGAATCGGCGCTGAGATCCAGCCGGACTTTCGCCGGCGAGAAATCTGGCGCGCCTTGACGCGGCATTCGAGTTACCGGCTGGGTCAGCGATTACCGCAGATCGCTGCGGGCCAATCGCCCGTCCGTCGCCGCCTCCAGCTGACGCAGGTAGGCCATCGCCTCGTCGCGGTTGGCTCCACACATGGTGTCGTTCGGGCGCAGGCTCGCGCAGACGGCGGGTCGCTCGGGCCGGCCGAAGATCGCGCAACGGAAGTCGGGCAGGAGTTGCGCGCAACGGATGCCCGCCGGCTTGCCGTGTGGCATACCGGGGATGGGAGACGAGATTGAGGGCGCGATGCAGCACGCGCCGCAGCCGGGGCGACAGTCCATGGTGCGGGCGGGCTACTCCTCGCCGTCCCAGTAATCGGCTTCGGCCATGCGAAAGAAATCACGGGTCGTGCTGTGGCCCCATTTGTTCGAGTCGGGATAACGCCAGAGATCGACGGGTGGATTGTCCGCCACGAGGAGAAAAACCAACTCGCGGTCGGGGCCGGCGGAAATCCGGTGCGCCTCGCCGGGCGGATGGAGGACGATGTCGCCGGAGGCGATGGCGTGCGTCTCGCGATCGGCGCGCACGGTGCCGCGGCCTTCGAGAATGAAAAACATTTCCCATTGCGCGGCGTGGCTGTGAAACGGGCAGCCGCACTGGCCCGGCGCGAGCCGATCCAATTCCAGATCGAAGGGATGGCCGCCGAGGCCGGTGGGGGTGTTGCGCTTCGCGCCGAGCGCGATCGAGAGTTCGGCGTAGGTGGAACGAAATTTCCTCTTCGGCGATTCCCAAGTTTCCCACGCGATGTCGGCCAGGTTGAGTTTGCGCTGGGCAAAGGGCGCGACGGGCGGGGCGGCGGGCGCGGGGGCAATCTGGTAGGGCTCGGCGCCGGCGACCGGATCATCTTCGCCGTCGAAGTAATCGGTCTCGCTCATCCGGAAGAGTTTTCCCGGCGGCCGCAGACTCCATTTGTTGGAGTCGGGATAGTGGCAGGCGTCGACCGGCGGATTGTCCGCCACAATCAGCACTTCAAGATCGGCGGCGCCGGTGTTGAGCAATTGGTGCGACACGCCGGGCGGATGGAAAAACACGTCGCCGGTTTTCACCGCCGCGAGACCATCGGGAGTGCGCACGGTGCCGCTGCCGCTGCGGACGAGAAACATTTCCCACTGCCCCACGTGCAGATGATAGGGGCACACGGCCGCGCCCGGCGGGATGCGGCGAATCTGGAGATCGAAGGGATGCCCGCCGCCCCAGAGGCCGGTGTTGCGCAGACCGCCGAGCGCCAGGCTGATATTTTGGCTGAACGAATGAAACTTCCCGGTGGGCGAGCGCTGCTCGGCCCACGGGAGCGAGTCGAGGTGGACGCGGTTCACGGTGGATCGTCCGATGGCGACCAGGGCGGCGCCGCAGGCTAGAGTTTTTCGTTCACGACGGGATTCGTGAGCGCGCCGATTTTTTCGATTTCGATGGTGATGCTGTCGCCCACTTTCAACCAGATGGGCGGAGTGCGGGCGAAGCCGACGCCGTGGGGCGTGCCGGTGAGAATGACGGTGCCGGGGAGGAGCGTCGTGCTCGCGCTGAGGAACTCGATGATCGCGGGGACATCGAAGATCATGTCGTCGGTGTTCCAATCTTGGAG
>JBDSGI010000232.1:0-11774 GCA_039919035.1 Opitutaceae bacterium | reverse complement strand
GTCCCAATCGGGGCGCTCGCCACGGCGGCGGACATTGAAGTGCAGTTGGGGCAGGCCTGTGTGCCGCTACTCGCGCGAGCGCTGCCGCGCCTGGCGGCGGGCACGCTCACCTTTACTCCGCAGGTCGACGCGGCCGCCACCTACTGCCGAAAGCTGACCAAGGAAGACGGGGTGCTCGATTTCGCCGCGTCGGCACGTGCCTTGGCTGCGAACATCAACGGGCTGTTTCCGTGGCCGGGGTGCGTGGTGGAAATGGGCGGCCAGGCCGTAAAACTTGGACTGGCTGACGCGGTCGCCGCACCGTCGGGTGTGGCGGCGCCCGCGCCCGGCAGCGTGCTCGGAGCAGACGCGGAGGCTTTGCTCGTGCAGACCGGCGACGGGGTGTTGCGGTTGCGTCGCCTGCAGCGCCCCGGGGGAAAAATGATCCCGACGGCGGATTTTCTCCGCGGTTTTCCCGTGCCGGCCGGCACCACGTTTCAGTCGCGACCGATGCCGCCGTTGGTGACGACGCGTTGACCGAACGCTACGGCGCGCGGCCCGCGGCCGGGGCGCGCGCGGCCTTGAGTTTTTCTTTCGCCTCGGAGGGCACGTCGATGCGGTTGATGGGGACGTAGGTGAGGATGACGATCCGCTGATCGCTCACGGGGATGGCGAGTCGGGCGCGGGTGGCGCGCCGTGTGGTTTCGACCTTCACCTCGTAGTCCCGGATCACCCCGCTCCGGAGGTTCATCGTGACGGTCACGGTGGAGCCGGGCTCTTCGTCGTTGTCGTTAGGTTTCGAAGGATCGCCGGCGCGGCTGCGGAGACGCGCGATGTAGCTGTCGCCGGTGAATTCGAAGTCATGCGCGCTTTTCAGGAACGGCACCAATTCCTGATCGGGCCGGCGGATATCCGGCCGGTCGGCGCGGCGGAGCCATTGGAAACGCAGCGTCGGCGCCTGCCCGCGCAGTCGCTCCTCCGCCTGCGCGGTGAGAATCTCGCGTTCGGTGAGCCAGCCTTCGGGGGTGAGGGTGACGATGGCGCCATCGGCGGCGACCACGGTGTCGAGCTTCAGGCCGTCGGACCATTCGCGGCGGATGAGCATGTCGCCATTCCGATCCAGCCGGCCCTTGATATTTGGCGACGTGCTCTGTTGCACCGTCGTGACCGTGCCGCGCTTGGTTTCAATTTGTTGTGCGACGGGCCCGGGATCGGCGTTGATGGACTCCCACGAATAACTTTTTTGATCCCGCAGATACTCCAGCGCGGCGGTGAGCGGCGCGGGAGCCGCCGCAGCAAGTGCCGCCACGGAAGCGAGGGCGAGGAGGAGAACGCGGGCGAGGGCAAACATGGCGGCGGGGCGGGGCGGAACGACCCTCTTATCGTCGCTACCCGTCGGGATGCGTCAATGACGGGTTGCGGTCACAAGCCGCTTGTTTTCGGAAAACGATTCCGCAAGCTGCTCCTACATGTGGAAAAGTATGCTTGCGATGGCGCTCTTGGCACCCATCGCCTTTGCCCAAACCTCCCCGCAAGTTGAACTCGCGAATCTGCGCGAGGACGTGCGCGGGCTCTCCCAGCGGGTTGGCGACCTGATGCTGCGCCTTGAACAACTGGAGCGCGAGAATGCCGAGCTGCGCCAGCGCGTGGGCTCGGCGGACAAAAATTTCGTCACCCTGAAGCAGCTTAACGACGCGGTGGCCGATGTGAGCAGCGGGTTACGCTCCGCCATCGCGAGCTCGAAAACGGAGACTTTGCAGCACGTGGCGGCGCAGTTGGAGAAGCTGGGCAAGCAGACCAACGCCGCGCTCGACTCACTGGCAAAGTCGCAGGCAACACGCCCTGCCGTGCAGACAAGTTTTTCCGAAAGCTACGCCAAGGAAGGCGTGAGCTACACCGTGCAGAAAGGCGATTCGCTCGCGCTGATCGCGAAGAAGACGGGCGCGAAACAGCAGGACATTATCAACGCGAATAAGATTACCGATCCTTCTCGCATCACGGTCGGTCAGACCCTCTTCATTCCCGGAGCAAAATAATCCCCCATGTCGGCAGCACCCAAATCTCGTCTCGGCCGCGGACTCGGCGGCCTCATTGCCGCCGCCAAACCGGCCCCGTCCGCACCGGTCGCATCGGCGGCCCCCGAGGCCGTATCTCCCGCTGCGGCGGCTGCGGCACCACCCGCCGCCGCCCAGACCGGCGCACCGGGCTACCTCGAAATTGCCGTGCATCAGATCGAGCCGAGCCCCTATCAGGCCCGTCGCGAAATCTCCCCGGCCCAATTGCGCGAACTCGCCGAGAGCATTCGGTCCGAGGGTTTGCTCCAGCCCATCGTGGTGCGGAAAGCCGGCGACAAATACCAACTCATCGCCGGCGAGCGCCGCTGGCGCGCCTTCCAACTGCTCAAGATTAAGGCGATCCCCGCGCGAATCGTGGAGGCAAGCAACGCCTCGTCGGCCGCCCTCGGCCTAATCGAGAATTTGCAGCGCGAAGGGCTCAACCCGATTGAGGAAGCCCACGGTTACGCGAGCCTGATCCGCGATTTCGATCTTACGCAGGAGAACGCAGCGGAGCGCGTCGGCAAGGGGCGGGCCTCGGTGGCGAACTCGCTCCGACTGCTTTCGCTCGACGCCGATTTGCAGGGTTATGTCGCGAAGGCCATGCTCAGCGTGGGGCACGCGAAGGTCTTGCTCGGCATCGAGGACCCGGCGCAGCGCACGCTGCTCGCGCGGCGGATTATTGAGGAAGGGCTCAGCGTGCGGGTGGCGGAGAAACTGATCGCCGGCGCGAAGTCCGCGCCCGGGACGCCGTCCCCCAAGTCGGCCAAACCGGGAATCGGCGCGAAAGACGCGGCCACCGTCGCCGGCATCGAAAAGAAACTCACATCCCATCTTGGTGCCCGCGTCGCGGTGCTGCACACGCCTAAGAAAGGCCGCATCGTGATCGAATATCGCGGCAACGAGGACTTGCAGCGTTTGTTGGAAAAGCTCGGGGTCGAAGCCTGATTCCCTTCGCCTCGGACCGCCCTCTACGAGTGAAAAAGAGGCAGGTTTCGCCCTCAGAACCCGCCATTGACAAACCCCGGTCGCCTGTGCCCTGCTGATCGACTCTTTTCCCATGGGCATCCTACTTGGAATTCTCACCTTCGTCCTGATCCTGGTTTCGCTGTTTTTGATTCTGATCGTCCTGATGCAGAAATCGAAAGACGGCGGCATGGGCGCGGCTTTGGGCGGCGGCGCCGCTGAAGCGGCCTTCGGCGCGGACACGAACAACGTCCTCAGCCAGGCCACCAAGTATTCGACCATCCTTTTCTTCGTGCTGACGCTCGGGCTCTATCTGGGCCGCATCTACGAGCACAAACACGCCAAGGAAGCCGCGGGCAGCGCGCTGCCCGCCATCGCCGCGCCGGCGACAACGACCGCTGCGCCCACGACCGCTCCGACCGTGGCGCTGCCCGCTCCCGTGAATGTCTCGCCCGCGCCGGACAGCACCGCTCCCGCCGCGCCGACACCCGCGCCCGAGACGCCGAAGAAATAATTCCCGCGATGGCGACAGCCGTTCGAGTTGCGCCCGCCCGATTCTGGCGGGCGTTTTTCGTTTTGGGGACGGCACTTTTGCCGTGCATCCCAGTGGCGGGGGCTCCCGCCCCCAAACCGCCCGAGCTCGCGCAATTGGGCAAGCCGACACCGGCCGAGGCAGCGAAGTTGCTGGAGCAGTTTCGCCACGCAGGATTGCCCGGGGATTATTTTCTCGAATTCGAGCTGCGCGGGCTGCCGCGCCGCGGTGAGGGCATCACGCTCAAGGGCCGCTGGTGGGGCACACGCAATGACGACGGCGCACTCAGCCGCATCGAGCTGATTGATGGCGCGGGCGTGTCCCATCGACTCGTGCTCCAGAACGGTGAGCGTGCGGCCGTGTGGCGCTGGGCCGACGGTCACGCCGCCCGGGCCGGCGTCGCCGATCTCATGGCGCCCGTCGTGCCCAGTGTGGAGATTTCCGCGTTCGATCTCCAGATGCCGTTTCTCTACTGGCCGGGTGCGACGGTGGAGAAAATCACGCGGGCGCTGGGTCGGCCGGCCTACGAATTCCTCTTTCCCGCGCCGGCGGCATTTGCGGCGCAGAATGCCGGCGGCATCTCGGCGATGCGCGCGTATTTCGATACCCAGTTCAACGCCCCAGTGCGGACCGAAGTGATCGCGAACGGCACGGTCACGAAAACGCTTGAGCTCCTCAGCCTCAAAACGGTCGACAAGCAAACGCTGCCGAAGGCGGTCGACTATCGCAACGAGCAGACGCGCGACAAGACCCGGCTCCAGATCACCGGGGCCGCGCTCAATCTCCGCTGGCCGGCGTCGCTCTTCGATCCCGCCACCCTCGGGCAGCCGGCGAGTGCGCCCGCCCCGGATCGCATCACGCGGATTGAGCCATGAGTCGCGGCAAACCGGCGGCGGTGGTTTTCGATTTGGATGGCACGCTGGTCGACAGCCTGCCGCTCGTGCTGGCCGCCATCACCCACGCCACCGAGCCGTATGGCGGCCGGCCGACGATGGATATCTTCGCGCACCTTGGCGGACCGCCCGAGCGCTTCATGGCCGGGCTGGTGAAAAATCCCGCAGACGTGCCCGAGGCCGTGCGGCGCATGGTGGACTTTCACGAAGGTAATGAACATCTCATCCAGCCGTTCGCCGGCGCCATTGATCTCTTGGCGCGGCTGCGGGAAGCCGGCGTGCGCACTGGGGTCTGGACCGGTCGCGATCGGCGATCGACCGAACGGGTCATGCGACGGCACGCCTTGGAAGGCGTCTTCGGCGCGGTGGTCTGCTGCGACGATCTCGCCACGCACAAACCCGATCCGGCGGGGTTGATTGAAATATTGCGCCGACTGGGAGCGGGCCCATCTGAAACGATTTTCGTTGGAGATGCCGATGTCGATATCCTCGGCGGCGCGGCGGCGGGCGTAGACACGCTGCTCATCCGCCACGCCCGGGCGATTGCGCCAGGAGTGATGGCGCAGTCGTGGCGCGCCGTCGAAAAGCCAGCCGACGCCTACAACGTGATCACCGCGTTGTGCGCGGGAATCACTCAGGGCAGGTCGTAGACCTCGACGATCGCAATGCCTTGGGTGGCGGGGCCGGTGCCGACGCCGCTGACTTGGGCGGTGTAGCTGCCGGGCGGGAGCGTGACGACGAGAGCGGCGTCTTTACTCCCGGGCGTGAGGGCGAAGGCGCCCACGCTGGCGAAGGTCGCGGCGAGTGTGGGATTCCAGTCGTCGTTGCTGGCGACGGTGGCGGTGGCGGCCGGCGCGCCTTGGCGAATGACTTCCAGCTTCGGATCGGCGAGCGTGCCGGTGACGCCGAGGGTGCCCAGCGTGGGACCGACGGCGCGGATGAGGAGTCGGCGGGATTCGCTGCCCGTGATGGTGAAGCCGGCGATGAGAATATCCGCGCCGGTGCCGACGCGCGCGCGGCAGGAGAGGTTGACGAGCGTGCTCGTATCGGCGTCGGCCTCATAGACCTCGACGATGGCGACGCCTTGGGCGGTGGTGCCGGTGCCGCTGCCCGCGACTTGCACCGTGTAGCTGCCGGGCGGGACCGTTACGAGCATCGCGGCGTCGCGGCTCCCTTCGGGCAGGGCAAACGCGCCCTGCGCCACCGAGGCGTTGCGCAGCGCGGCGACATCCGGGACTTCGCCCCAGTTGTCGTTCACCAAAATTTTTTCCCCGGCGGCGCTGAAAACGCTAACGACGGGGTTAGCCAGGGCACCCGCGACGCCGAAGCCCGCGAGCGCCGGCCCGGCGGCGCGAATGAGCAGCGTTTTCGGCTTTGCGCCGCGCACGGTGATGCCGGGGATGACGACGTTCGCGCCGGTGCCGACGTTGGCGCGCGCCGAGAGATTCACGAGGCCGTTGAACTCGAGCGAGAGCGTGGCGACCGCGCTCGCGGTGGTGCCGGCGTTATTTTTGGCGACGCACTGGTAGTCGCCGGCATAGGCGGCGGTGACTTCGTTGAGCGTGAGCACGGGCGACTCGGTGTTGCAGAATTCGCCGCCGCGGAAATACCACGTGTAGGTGGGCGCGGGGCTGGCGGAGACGGCGGCGGTCAGCGTGACCTGCTCGCCGAGGCGGGCCCGCACGCTGCGCGGCTGCAGCGTGAAAACCGGTGCGCCGGCTGCCGGCGAGATTGCGAGATCGACGGCCGTGGAGGCGGCGCCGGCGGCGTTTTCCGCCGTGACGATCACCGTGCGGCGCGTCGCGGCGGTGGGCACGCCGGAAATGAGACCAGTGCTCGCGTTAAAAGTGAGTCCCGCAGGAACGGCGTCGACCCGATAACCGGTCGGCGAGTTGGCGGCGGTGACGCTGAGGGCGAACGCCTCGCCGACCCGGCCGCGCGCGACGCGGTTGGTGTCGAACATCGGCGGCAACGTCGCGCTGGTGGCGGGCAGTTCCGCGTAGTTGATGTAGCCGATGAACATCTCGTCGTCGGTTTGCTCACCAAACGTCACGTTTGCGCGTGGATTGGGATTGGCGAGATTCTGGGCGGAGTTGTCGAACGCGCCGGTCACGCGCAGTGTCGTGCCCTTGGGCAGACGCTTCGGCTCCGTGAAGCGGTAGGCCGATTGCCAGTTGAAGTCGTATTGGGGGACGTTGACCAGCGTTTCGGTCGTGCCGTCGGGATAGAGCGCTTCGAATTTGAAGCGTTTGCCGCGGTAGTGCATGTGCGGGTTGAGATCATAGAGCACGACATCCTTGGTGGTGGACGGTATGAAGGTGGCGGTGCGTTCGTATTCCTTGGCGCCGGCCGGGATGGAAATGGCGAGGGTGGTGGCGGCCTTGGTGAGCATCTCGCGGGCGGGCGGGGTGGCTTGGTAGTAGAAGCCAATCTGCGTCTCGTCCGTCTCCGCCTGGCCGGTGGAGGTGTAGTGCATTTGAAACGTGACCTGCGAATTGGCGGGGAGGCGCTTGCCGGCGCCGTCAGGGAACCACGTTTGCGCAAGGCCGGGCACGTAGCCGGCGAAAAATCCGCCGAGCCCCGGCAACTGGCCGGACGTGAGCGCGGCGAACAACAGGTCGGTCTGCGAACCCTCAAAGACGAGCGCGTGATGGACGACGCGGCGGTTGCCCGGTTTCACGACGGCGGCGCGCAGCCACTTCTCGGAGGAGACGGGCACGTTGACCGTGACGTAGCGATAATCGATCTTCCCGGTGGCGGGAAGGGTTTGCATTGGGAGCGAGAGAACCAAATCGGGCGGACCGAGCGGCCAATCGCCGCTGGTCGGCGGCGGGGCAGAGGCGAGCGGGTCGTTGCCGGTGCCGCGCGGGGCGCCGGCACGGGCCCACGCGTGCAGCGTGGCGCTCTCGGCCGGGGTGAGACCGACGCCGTTTGAGAAAACGCCCCACTGCGGGTCGGCGTGCCACGGAGCCATTTTTTTTTGCAGCATGTCGGCGCGAATCGAGACGGCGCGCGTCGCGAGGTCGTCGAACTTGGCGTAAACGTGCGGTGCGATGTTGCCGGTGGAGTGGCACGAGACGCAGCGGCGCTGCACGATGGGTGCGACCTCCGTGGCGTAGTTGATCCCGGGCACGGGCAGCAGATCGAGCGTGGGTGCGGTGGCCGACAGATCGACTTGGGGTTTGGCGGGCGTGCGCCCCGCGAGCACAGCAGTCACGGCGTCGGCCACGTAGTTTTCGGTGGGCGCGTTGAGCGTCGCCGGATCGGCGTTGTCGAGCGGTCCGCGGTAAGTGAGGAAGGAAAACGGCGGCGCGCCGATCACGTAGGCTTCGAGCTGACGCGTGGCGCCGAGCTCGGTGGCGACGATTTGGGCGTCGTCGATCAGAACGGGCGTGTCGTTGTCGTAGAGCAGTTGCTCGGCCGTGAGGGTGGCGCGATTGGCGCCGTTGGAATCGATTTGCCAGATGACGACGTCGCTTGCTGAAAAGCGCGCCCGGAGCGTGCGCAGGGCGGAGGCGGTTTGGAGGGCGCGTGGGCTGCCCGCGCCAGTGAACACCAGCACCACGGCCTTGGCGGTGGTTTCGTAGTTAAGCTCCCGTGTCACGCCGCGGTGATCGGTCAGGCGGAAATTCGGGACCACGGTGCCCGGCGCGGGCCCGCCCGGTGCCTCCGCCGCGGCCAGCCCGCGCAGATCGGGTGGCAGGGACGCGTGGGGCATTGCCTGCAGAGAAGTGACCAGAGCAAGGGCGACGAACAGCGGACGCGGGGAAAGCATGGAGGGACGCTAGCCGGGCTGGCGCGTTTGCCAAACACGGAATGGTTTTCCTCGTGCGGCGCCTTAGCCGAAGGAACCACAGCGAAGAAGCTTGCCCGTCGCGGCGGGGCGGCTACGCCGACGGATGTGAAATCGCGGCGATGGCTGGACGGATTGGTGGTGGCGGGAATTTTCTCCCCGCTGCTTTTCGCGCAGGGTCCGGAAATCTCGCTGCCTCGGCCCGGAGCGGTGGTCGTGACACAAATCGCCGGGCAGGTGACGGTCGCGAGCGGAGAGCAGGGCCGGCCGATCAAGGTGGATGATCGCTTGCGGGTGGGCTCAATTGTTACAACCGCGCGGAAATCGT
This sequence comes from Opitutaceae bacterium, assembly GCA_039919035.1. Classification (GTDB taxonomy): domain Bacteria; phylum Verrucomicrobiota; class Verrucomicrobiia; order Opitutales; family Opitutaceae; genus ER46. Next base: position 3,229 of record JBDSGI010000232.1, on the reverse strand, counting down.
TTCTCGTGCTCACGTTCTCGAACGGCGCCGTGACCGAACTTGGGCCGGAGTCCGAACTTGAGGTTGAGGAGTTTAGTCAGTCTCCGATTTCAGGCAATGTGAAGTTCGCGGAGCTGACGGCCGAGCCTACGCTGTCCAAAACGCGTCTGCGGTTGGTGCGCGGGGATGTCACCATTTTCGTCAAGCCGCTCAAGATTGCGCGGGGTTCGTCGTTTCTGATCTCCATTCCGGCGGGCACGGTGCGGGTGGGTGACGGCACGGTGCGGGCCATGATTCGCATGTCGGATGTGGGCTTGGGGGTCTGCACGTTGGAGTTGCAGAAAGGCGCAGCGGAATATGAACCGCCGAACGGAGCGTTCACGCCGATGCCGCTTGGCCGGAAGCTCGCCTTCGCGCTCGAAGTCGACAAGGCTTCCGGTGAAATCAAGGTCGGCGAAATGCCGAAGGAAATACCGCCGAAGAAATAACCGGCGGCGTGGCGCGGACGAGCGGCTACGGCACCTCGTAAACCTCGACCAAGACCGAACCGGTTTGGTTGGGCACGGTTGCGGGGGGCTGGCCGCCGGGGGGCGTCACGATCACGGCGGCGCCCGCTTGCAGAGTGTAGGCACCGGGGGCGAGTGCGTCGATCAGGGCGGCGTCGCTCGCGGCGCGGAGCGGGAAGGCCCCGACGGCGGGGAAAGCGGCGGTCAGAGTTGGTCCATCAGCCTGCGCCCAATTGTTGTTGGTGGCCACGGTTTGCGACGTGCCGTTGGCAGCAGTGGTGAGGATCGAAATGCGGGCGTCGCCGAGCAGACTCTCCGCAGGAAGGCCGAAATCCGCCAAGCCTTGCGCGACGGCGCGGATGACGAGCGTGCGGGGATTGTTGCCGGCGATGACGATACCGGGAATCAGGAATTCCCCTTCGGCCGAGATTTTGGCGAGGGTGGAGAGATTCGTGAGGCGAGTGCCGTTGCGGCTGACGTCGTAAATTTCAGCGAGCACATCGCCGGTGGCGCCGTTCAGGCCTTTGAGGTTGGCCGTGTAAGTGCCGGGGTCGAGGGTCAGCAGCAGGGCAGTGTCAGGATCGCCGGTGGTGAGGGCGAAGGCGCCGACGCTGGTCGCGGCTGTCACGATCTGGGCGGAGGTGGCGCCGCCGGCGGCGGGCTTGTCCCAGGCTTCGTTGGCGGCGATGACGGTGGAGCCCTGGTTAATTTCAAGGCGGAGCGAGCCGAGGGCGCCGGGCAAGCCGAACTTCGCGAGGGCCGGACCGATGCCGCGGATGAGCAGGGTGGCGCGCTGGGTGCCGGCGATGTTGAAGCCGAGCGCGAAGCTGTCGCCGAGGTAGGCGATCTTCGTGCGCGTCGATAGATTAATGAGGCGGCCGGGAGCCGGGACCGGAGCGTCGTTGGTGCGGGCGTTCAGGAAATTGATGACGCGGGCATTGGCGTCGCTGTAAAACTCTTGGGCCGCGAAAGCGACGGCGAGTTGCTTGGCGACATCGGCGGCGAGGCTTTGGTAGGCCGCGGGGAGAGCGGCGCGAACCGTTTCCGTCGTGGGCACGGCCTTGGGATAGTTGTTGGTGTCGAGCAGGCTGGCGGCCTTCACTGCCGTCCAAATGGCGGACGCATCGGCGGGCGTAAAGGTAGGGGCGTTGACGCTCAGGCTCCGGAAGCGGTCGCTGTGCACGGGCGAGATGGCATTGCTAACGGCGGCGGTGGCGACGCCGCGACCAGCGAGGATTTGCGAGTTGGCGAGTGCGGTGGCGTTGCCAAGCGTGCCGAGCCTTTCGTCGTGGGTCGCGAGCGCGAAGAACTGGGGCACGCGCGAGGTCACCGCGAGGGTGGCGCCGCCCGTGGAGCAGTAGAGCACGGCGCCTTTAACGGGCCGGGCGGGCGTGGCGTTGGCGAGGAGATCGGCGTAGCGCGCGCCGGCATCGGCCCCGCCGGCGAAACCGAGGAAGAAAATCGGCTTGGTAGCCGTGAGCAGGCCGTCGGTGACAAAACGATTAAGCGCGGCGACATGGGTGGCCGCGTCGGGATTGTTGGCGAGCGCGGCTTGCTGGGCCCAGGCTGCGGTGGTCCGATTGACGCTGCTCAGCGCCGCAACCCCATAGCCGGCCGCGACGAGGTCGCGCACGAGGATGAGTTGCTCGGCGCTTGTAAACCAACTGGGCCCATTGTCACCGGCTTCGTGGAGGAGGAAAACCAAGGCCTGGGCGGCCGGCGGGATATGGTAGGTGAGTGTCGTGCCATTCGGGCTGGCGTTGGCAATCGGGTTGAAACCGATGACGGTGGTCGGAGTCCACGTGGCCACGGTGCGATAGGTGGCGGTCAGGGTCGCGGGCGTGGTCGGAACCGTGAAGGCGACGTGGGCGAGGTTCGGTAGCACGACACCGTTGCCGAGGATGGCGGTATCGCCGGTCCAGCGGTCGAAGACTTGGCCCGGCCCTGGGGGATTCGCGAAAATATCGACGCGCGAGCCGGCGGGATAAGTGCCGCCGCCCGCGCCGCCGTTGACGGTGACGGCCGTCGGCGCGCCCTGCCCAGTCACGACCACAAACGAACGCAGAGTGACGACGGCCAGCTGCTGGAGGTTCACGTCGCACATCGCCTCAAGCAAGCCGGGGTTGCCGGGCCGGATGGTTACGGTGTTGGTGCCTTGGCCGGCCGTGATGGCCGCGCCCGGGCCGTTGAGCGTCCAGCGGAAAGTGCGATCACCATTGGTCGCGGCGGGGACCGAAGCCGTGATGGTCGTGCCACCGGTCGTTACAGTCGCCGGTGCCGTCATAGTGCCGGCCAGAGCCGGCGAGATGACGGTGACGTCGATCGAGGCGCTTTGGCTGGCGCCGGTGGAGGCGATGACGACGTTGAGCGAAAGGGTGCCGGCCACATCGGCGACGAAGGTGATGGCCTGTAGGGTTGGACTGGAAGTGATGCGTCCGCCGCTGATCGTCCACTGATAGGTGTTCGACACCGGGGTGGCGCCGGCTCCGCCGGTATTGGGCACGACCACCGCGGCGGTCGAATTCTGGCCAAGTAAAATACCGGTATCGGTCGCGATGCGCGGACCGGTCGTCACTCCGCCGCCGGGGACGCCGCCTCCCGGAGGGAAAACCACGCCGCCTCCCGGAGGGACAACCACACCGCCCCCTGGCGGACGAACCTGCGCTCTGGCCAAGCTTGCGAGAGCAAGGGCACCCAACACGAGGATTAGGGAACGCGCGGGAAGACGGCGCGATCGGCGAGGG
>JBDSGI010000231.1:0-3522 GCA_039919035.1 Opitutaceae bacterium | reverse complement strand
GACAAGAAGCCCGACGCCAACGGCAAGCCGCAGCTCTACCCCGCCATCTTCGACATCGACACGTCCGTCTGCATGAGCTGCCAGATCTGTGTCGAGGTCTGCCCCTTCGACGCGATCAAAATGGACCAAGTCTTCGCCATCGCGACGACCGACCGATTCTCGGCGCTGCTGCTCAATCGCGAGCAGCTCGCGAAACCCAACGACTACTTCCACACGATTCACCCCACCGAAGCCACCGAGGTGGACGCCCGCCTCGCTGCCGATCGCAAAGCCGCCGAGGAAAAAGCCAAGGCGGCCGCAGCCGCAAAAGCCGACGCGACCAAGCCGGCCGTTGTAGCCGGCCTCGGTGAGGCCGGTCCCGCGGGCTCAACGCCGCCGGCTGCACCCCAATCGCCAACCGCATGACGCCCACGCCTCTGCTTGAGCATCTGCCGCTCCTCCTGCGCGACTGGCTCATCGGTTTCCTCCCCGAATCGGCCCGCTGGCTCGCCGGCAGCCTCCTCGCCATCGGCGCAGTGGTCGTCGCGTTTGCGACATTGTTCGCGCTGCTCACGCTCGTGGAACGCAAGGTGCTCGCGCGCGTGCAAAACCGCCCCGGTCCCAACCGCGTCGGGATTCCCTTCACGAAAATCAAACTCTTTGGCCTTGGTCAGCCGCTGGCGGACGGAATCAAAATGCTAACCAAAGAGGACATCGTGCCCCGCGCCGCCGATCAGGTGCTCCACTTTCTCGCACCCGTCGCGCTGCTCGCGTTCTCGATTCTCACGCTGGCGGTGATTCCATTTGGCCGTCACCTCGTGCCGCTCGATCTCGATGCGGGCGTGCTTTATTTTTTCGCCGCCGGAGCGGCGACCGAGCTCGCCGTCTTCATGGCGGGCTGGGCCAGTCGCAACAAATACTCGCTCCTCGCCGCGATGCGCGCGCTCGCGCAGCTCATCAGCTACGAACTGCCGCTGCTGCTTTCTATCGTGCCCGTCGTGATGCTCGCCGGCACCCTATCCACGACGGGAATCGTGGAACGGCAAGGCGGCTGGACCTTCAGCCTCCTGCCGCAGTGGCACGTGTTCACGCCCTGGGGCGCGACGGGTTTTGCGATTTTCCTCGTCGCCGCGCTCGCCGAGTCAAACCGCTCGCCGTTCGATCTACCCGAGGCAGAGAGCGAACTCATCGCCGGCCATCTCACGGAATACTCCGGCTTCAAGTATGCGCTGTTTTTCATGGCCGAGTATTTCGGCATGTGCGCGCTGTGCGGCATGGGCGTGACCCTCTTCCTCGGCGGCTGGCAGGCGCCGCTGCCGTTCCTTGAGATTGTCCCGTCCTACGTGTGGTTTGCCGCCAAACTGCTCACGCTGCTCTTCGCATTTATGTGGGTGCGCGCGACCCTCCCCCGCCTGCGCATCGATCAACTGATGCGGCTCGCCTGGAAATTTCTCGTGCCGCTCGCGCTCGTGAATCTCGGCGTCGCGGCGTTCTGGTCGCTGTCCGCTGACTGGACCGGCGCCGTGCGCGCCACCCGGTGGCTCATCGCCGCCGCGGCGATCGCGGGGCCTTTTGTCCTGCTGGGTCGAACGCTCACCGCCGGCCTCGCCCCACGCACGTATCGCTACGCCACATGATCGCGCTACTCCTCATCGCTGTTGTCACCCTCGGTGCGGCCATCGTGGCGATGCTGCGGCACAACCTGATTCACAGTGCGCTCCTCCTAATAGCCAGTTGGGCCGGAATCGCGGCGTTTTACCTGTGGGCCGGCGCCGAGTTCGTCGCGTTTGCGCAGGTTCTCGTCTATGTGGGCGCGATCTCGATGGTCGTGCTCTTCGCGGTCCTGCTCACGCGGCCGCCGCCGTCGATGCCCGTCGCGTCGTCCAACACCCTCGGCCGCGCGCTCGTCGCGCTCATCACCGGCGGCGCAGTGCTCGGCGTGCTCATCGGCGCGATAGTGAGCAGCCCGCTCTCCGGTGCGTCGACGCCCCCGCCTGCCGTGACCGTAAAGCAACTCGGGCTCGAACTCGCCGGTCGCCATGCCGGCGCCCTCTTGGTCGTCGGCGCGCTCCTCACCGTCGCGTTGCTCGGCGCGATCGTCATCGCCTCGACCGATCGGTCCGAAGCGCGAAAGGAGGCGCCGTGAATCTTTCGCCACTGCAACTCTGCCTCTTGTTTTCGAGCGCGTTGTTTTGTCTCGGGTTAATGGCGGCCCTCGCGCGCAGCAACACGATCCTCGTGCTGCTCGGCGTGGAACTGATGCTGAACGCCGCTAGCATAAACTTCATCGCGTTCTGGCGCTACGGCTCGAACCCCGAGGCCGCGACCGGCGTGGTCTTCGTGCTGTTCGCGATTGCCGTCGCCGCCGCCGAGGCCGCCGTCGGCCTCGCGCTCGTGATCGCGATATATCGGCATCAGAAAAACATCAGGTTGCAGGATGCCTCGCGGCTGAAGGGATGAATTTGTGAACCAAAGATAAACCCAAATGCACCCAGACAGTCCAAATTACCGCAGTCGGTTCGTCTGTTTTGGTCTGTGTTCATTTGTGGCTAACTCATGAGTCTCTCCGTCGAGTTTCTCTGGCTCATTCCCGCGCTGCCACTGCTCGCGGCAATCATCGGAGCATTCGCCCCGCGTGGCGCATCCCAGCTCACCTCCACCGCCGCCATCTCGGCGCTCGCCCTTTCCTTCCTGCTCGCCTGTGGTGCGCTCGCCACCGCACTCGCGAAGCCCGCTAGTCACGCCACCGCCAACTTTACCTGGTTCGACCTCGGGCATGAGGCGGTGCGGCTCGGCTGGCTGCTCGATCCGCTCACGGCGCTGATGTGCGGGATGGTGACCTTCGTCGGGCTGCTGATTTTTATTTTCAGCACGGGCTACATGCGCGACGACGCCAACGCGAAGCAGTTCTTCTGCTTCCTCAGTCTCTTCGCCGCCGCGATGCTCGGGCTCCTCATCGCCAACAGCCTACTCCTCCTCTTCATCTGCTGGGAGCTGGTGGGCCTCGCGTCGTATCTTCTCATCGGTTTCTGGTTTCACAAACCCGAGGCGGCGGCGGCCGCGAAAAAGGCCTTCATCACCACGCGCATCGGCGACCTCGGCTTGTTGCTCGGCCTGCTCTGGCTCTACGACTCGACCGGCACGCTGCTGCTCTACGACGAGGGCCGCGGCGTGCTCGATCCTGCCGTGCTCGCCGGGCTCGGCGCCTCGACCGCGATCGGGCTGCTGATTTTCTGCGGGGCGGTCGGCAAATCCGGCCAATTTCCCCTGCACGTCTGGCTGTCCGACGCGATGGAGGGGCCGACGCCCGTGTCCGCCCTCATCCACGCCGCGACAATGGTTGCGGCCGGCGTGTTTCTCATGGCGCGGGTCTTGCCACTGCTCACGCCCGAGGCGCTGACCGTAATCGCCTTCACTGGCGCGATCACCGCGCTGCTCGGCGCGCTCATCGCCGTCGCCCAAAACGATCTCAAGCGCATCCTCGCCTTCTCCACGGTCTCGCAGCTCGGCTACATGATGCTCGCGATTGGCGTGGGCTCGTGG
>JBDSGI010000230.1:0-2735 GCA_039919035.1 Opitutaceae bacterium | reverse complement strand
TCGTCTATGACGGCGCGAAGCCCACGTGCATCGCGACCTTCAGCAAGGAGGTCGAGGCGCGCACGATTACGGTCGCGGGTTTCTCCAAGACCTACGCGATGACCGGCTGGCGCATCGGCACCACGCTCGCGCCCGCGCCGATCGCCAAGGCGATTTCTGAGTTACAGAGCCAGATGTCGTCCAACGTGACGACCTTCGCGCAATATGGCGCGCTCGCCGCGCTGAAGGAAAAGGAAAAGACGGCCGCCGCGCTCAAAGTGATGATGACGGCGTTCGACCGTCGCCGGAAATTCCTGCACGCCGAGTTGAACAAGATTCCCGGCATCACCTGCCTGCTGGCTGAGGGCGCGTTCTACCTTTTCCCGAACATCACGAGCTTTGGCCTCAAGGATCTCGATTTCTGCAACCGGCTCCTCGATGTTGAGAAAGTCGCGGCGGTTCCCGGCAGTGCGTTTGGCGCCGAGGGTTACCTCCGCCTCAGCTACGCGACGAGCGATGAGATTATCCAGAAGGGACTCACCCGGCTCGCGCGATTTTGCGCGACGCTGAAAAAGTAACCGAGCGGCGCGGCTGCGATGATCCACTTCACCGTGAACTCCATCCGCTTCGCTTTTCTCGCCGCGCTGTTTGCCGTCACGGGTCTGCTGGCCCGCGCGGCGGACCTGCCGGTGCGGCGCGAATGGACCTTCGAGGGCGTGAAGCGCGAGGCGCTCGTGCGGTTGCCGGTAGCTCGGGCCGGGGCTCCCGCTCCTGTGGTCGTTGTCTTCCACGGTCACGGCGGCACGATGCGCTCGGCGTCCCGGAGCCAGCCGGTGCATGAGCTGTGGCCGGAAGCCGTGGTGGTCTTCATGCAAGGACTGCCCACGCCTGGCCGATTGACCGATCCCGAGGGCAAGAAACCGGGATGGCAGTCCACGGTCGGCGCGCAGGGTGATCGCGATTTGAAGTTTTTCGACGCGGTCCTCGCGAGCCTGCGCGCGGAGCAGAAAGTCGACGACCGCCGTATCTACTCGACCGGCCACTCCAACGGCGGCGGGTTCACTTATCTGCTCTGGGGCGCGCGGCGTGAAGTCTTCGCGGCGTTCGGCCCGTCGGCTTCCGCAGCGGGAGGCGCGGGTCTGTCCGCCCTCAAGCCCGCCCCCGTGATCCACATCGCGGGCACGAATGACGAACTGGTGAAGTTTGCCTGGCAGAAGCTCACCCTCGACGCGCTGATCCGAATCAACCAGTGCGACCCGAAGGGCGAGCCGGTGGGCAAGGGTCTCACGCTTCATGCCTCGAAAATCGGTGCACCGGTGATGACCTACATCCATGCCGGGACGCACAAATATCCCGCCGAAGCGACGGCGTTCATCGTGGATTTTTTCAAGGCGCACGCGCGGCCGTAGCGGGGGAGTTTTTCGCATCATTTCCGTGAGATCGCACTGCATGCTTCGACCTAGATTGTTGGGTTGGGCGCTGGGGCTCGCGTTGGCCGGCGGAAGCCTGTCCGGCGCCCGGGAGGAATGGCGGTATGTTCGCACGGAAAACTTCGAGGTCTTGAGCGCCGCGTCGGAGAAAAAGACGCGCGGGCTCGTGCTCCAGCTGGAGCAGTTTCGCGCCAGCTTCATCGGGACGTTTGGCTTGCGGCCGGCGCACGAGCCCCGCGTGACCGTGGTGCTGTTCAACTCTGATCGGAGTTTCACGCCCTACAAGCCCACCTACCAGGGAAAACCCAAAGAGGTCGCGGGTTTTTTTGTTCCTGGCAGCGACGAGGTCGTCATCGCGCTCAACACGGAGGCGAACGGAGAGGAGGGCGAGGATCCGACGGAGACTATTCTTCACGAATATGTCCATCTACTCGTGCATTCGCGTGGGTTGCGGTTGCCGACGTGGTTGAACGAGGGGATGGCCGAACTTTTCTCCACCTTTCGCCTGAATAAGGAGACGGTGGAGTATGGCGTGGCGAAGCAACTTTACGTCGATCTCCTGAGCCTGTCACCGATGATGCCGGTGACGCGATTGATGGCGGTCACCGAGGCGTCGCCCGACTACAACGAGGAAATGCGGGCGGGGATGTTTTACGCGCAGGCGTGGGCGCTGACCCATTTTCTCTTTTGCGGCGAAGACCGGACCAACGCCACCCGGCTCGGAAAGTTCATCGATTTGGCGGGGGCGACGGGAAGCGGCACGCTTGAAACCTTCCGCCAGCTGTGGGGCAAGGATTTCGATCAGCTCGAACAGAAGCTCAGAAATTACCTGCAAGGGGGGCGGTATTACAAACGCAACGCGCCGATGCCGCTTAAGGATCTCGCGGCGAAAATCTCCATCCGGCCCGCCACGGAATTCGAGCGCGACTATGCGCTGCTCAACTTGCGCTGGCGAGTGCACCAATCGGGCGAGGTGATGCTCGCCGCGCTGCAGCTAGCGGAGAAAAATCCCGCGTCGCCGCGGCCGCAGGAGCTGCTCGCCGCCATCGCGGCAAATGCCGGGGAATTCACCCGCGCGTTCGAGCGCTGGCGCATGGCGGCGGAACTCGGTTCGGAGAATCCGTTTGCGCTCGTGCAGGGCGTGCGGTCGCGGCTGACGGATTTGGGCTTCGAGGATGACTTGGATCGCCGCCTCCCGTCGGCGGAGTCGGAGCAAATGCGCCGCTGGCTCGATCAGGCGGCGATGTTTGGCCCGCGCTACGATGATGCGGTGGCAATGCTCGCGTGGGTGGAATCGCGTTCACCTGAATTTCGCGTCGAGGCGGT
>JBDSGI010000229.1:0-5165 GCA_039919035.1 Opitutaceae bacterium | reverse complement strand
AGAAAAAATCCAAGGTCCGCATCATTGCCAAAATCGAGGACCAGTCCGCGATCGACAACCTCAACGAAATCGTGGTCGCGTGCGATGGCCTGATGGTCGCCCGCGGCGATCTCGGGATCGAGTGTCCCTTTGAGGAGCTCCCGGTGATCCAGCGGCGGGCGGTGCGCGCGTGTCTCTCGCACGGCCGGCCGGTGATTGTCGCCACGCACATGCTCGAATCGATGATCTCACAGCCGGTGCCAACGCGCGCCGAGATCACCGACGTGGCCAATGCCGTCTATGAACTCGCCGACTGCGTGATGCTTTCCGGCGAGACGACTATCGGCAAATACCCGTTCGAGTGCCTCCAGATGCTCGACACCATCGCGCGGCGCATCGAGCAAGAGGTCGACGAGGAGTGGAAGGAGCCGGCGGTGTTCATCGGCGAACGCATGAAAGTGCTGCACTCCGCCGTCGTCCTCGCCAACGAGATGCCAGGCTCGAAGCTCGTCACGTTTACCCGCCACGGGTTCATGGCGCAGGGCCTAGCGATGTTGCGCCCCTCGCACTCGCCGATCCTCGCGTTCACGCCGTCGGCGGAAACTTTCCGCCAAATGCGCCTGCTGCGCGCCGTGGAGCCCTATCTCATGCCCGTGGCCGCCGAGCCCAACGAAACCATCGAGCGCGCGCTCACCCTCCTGCAACGTGCCGGGCGCATCAGCCCCGGCGACAAGATTGTAATCGCGACCGACATCGTGGTGCGGGATCGGCTGGTGGACAGCGTGCAGCTGCGGACGGTGCGGTAGCGCGCAGGTCGACTGCCCGACCGCCGACCGGCGGCCAGCGCAAGTTCTGGCAGGGGCCGCGCGCCATTGGATACCGGTAAAAGATTGGCGAGACTGGGCGTTTTTGGCGGGAAACACGCACGGCGGGTTACCGCGCGCTTGATTCGGCGTCTTGAGTCCCGACGCTCGCGCTCCGCGATGCTTCCCCCAAAAACCTCCCCGCGCTGTATGAACCCGAACTTGCGCCTCGTCTGCCTCGCTCTCGCCGCCGCCTGCACGCTGGCCGCGCAGACTCCCAGTATCTCCAATCTTTCGACCCGGGCCCAAGTCGGCACGGGCGGCGACATTATCATCACCGGCTTCAACGTCGGCGCCGGCACCAACAAGACGGTCCTGATTCGCGCCACCGGCCCGGCGCTCACGGGATTTGGGGTGACGGGCACGCTCACCGACCCGAAGCTCGAACTGTATTCCGGCCAGACCAAGATCGCGGAGAACGACAACTGGGGGACGCCCGTGGGCAGCGCCACGCCGATCACCACCGCGACGTTTGACTCGGTCGGTGCGTTTCGACTCACCGCCGGGTCCAAGGATTCGGCGCTTCTCGCGACCTTGGCGCCGGGCGCTTATACGGCACAAGTCTCCGGCGTCGGCGGCGGCACCGGCGTCGCCTTGATCGAGGTGTATGAAGTCGGGGCCGGCGGCGCCCGGCTCACGAATATCTCCACCCGCGCCCTGGTCGGAACCAACGCGAATATCCTCATCCCGGGACTCGTCGTTTCGCCCGGATCCGGCACCCGCCGTCTGCTGGTGCGCACGGCCGGACCAGCCCTTGGCGCTTACGGCGTTACCGGCGTGCTGGCCAATCCCACCATGGTCGTAACCAACGCCGCCGGCGTCACCGTGGCGAGCAACGACAACTGGGGCACCCCCGTAGGCGCCAGCGCCTCCAGCGCGGCCGCGCTCAGCACGGCGTTCACGCAGGCGGGGGCGTTTAATTTCGGCGCGGGCAGCAACGACGCCGCGCTGATTTCCGAGTTCACACCCGGGAGCTACACGATTCAGGTGAGCGGGGTGAACAACACGAGCGGCGTCGCTCTCGTGGAGGTTTACGATGTCACGCCCGCCACCGCCACAGTCGTAACGTTGAGCGCGACCAGAGCCACCGCCAACGAGACCGGCACGCTCGCCGGCGAGTTTACCGTCACGCGCAGCGGCGACACATTTGCCGCACTCACCGTCAACTACGGCGTGGGCGGCACGGCGACCAACGGCATTGATTACCCGCCGCTCGTTGGCTACGTGACGATTCCCGCCGGCGCCACATCCGTCACGATTCCGCTGGTGCCGCTCACCGATACCGTCGTTGAGCCGACCGAGCATGTCGTCCTCACCCTCGCGCCCGGCGACTACACCATCGGATCCAGTGCGACCGGCACGGTCTCCATTGCCGACAATCCCGGCACGCTCTACGTGGCCACTCTGCGACCCGGCAGCGGCGCCAGCGCCTCGGCCGCCAGCGGGCTTGCCACCATCGTTCTCAGCGCCAACGGCCAGGTCGCGACCGTCAACGTCTCCTTCTCCAACCTCAGCTCCGCCGAGGTCGGCGCGCATCTCTTCCTCGGCAACAGCACCTCGAACGGCGATTACGTGCTCAACCTCCCGATGGGGCAGGTGTCCGGCGCGCAGTGGACCATCGCGCCGACGGCCACCTTCACCAGCGCACAGATCCTGGATGCGCTGCGCAACGGCCTCATCTTTGTCGGGCTCGACACCGCAAACTTCCCGGGCGGCGAGCTGCGCGGGGCCTTTATCACGGCGGCCGGCTCGCAAACCTTTGTGGCACCCGCTTCGCCCCCGGCTGTTTCGTTGACCAATCTCACGGCCACCGACGCCTCCCGCCTGCTCACCCAAGCAACCTTTGGCCCGAAGAAGGCCGAAATCGATTCGCTCACCGGCGGCTCGGTCTCCGCTTGGATCGACAGCCAGATTGCGACTCCGGCTTCGTCGCACCGCTCTGCCGAGCTGGCCGAATGGACCGCCGCCAAGGCCGATGCCACCGCCGCGGGTCGCGATCCCTCCGATGTGCAAAACTCCCTCGCCTACCGCCGCCGCGCTTGGCACCAGGTCATCCTCGCGGCCCCGGACCAACTCCGGCAGCGCATGGCCTTCGCGCTCTCGCAGATCCTCGTCGTCGGCGACGACCCGTTCGGGAACGGGCAGACCGAGGGCCTCGCCAACTACTACGATCTCCTGGTGAACGGTGCGTTCGGCAATTTCCGCACCCTGCTCGAGAGCGTGACCCTCAACCCGATCATGGGCACCTATCTCAGCTCGCTCCGCAACGCCAAGGCCGACCCCGTCACCGGCACCTACCCCGACGAAAACTACGCCCGCGAGGTCATGCAGCTTTTCACCATCGGCCTCGTGCAACTCCAGCCCGATGGGACGCTAAAGCTCGACGATCAAGGCCTGCCGATTCCCACCTACAACAACACCACTATCACGGAGGTTGCCAAGGTGTTTACCGGCTGGGGCTATTTTACGACGACGGCCAACGCCACCAACAGCACGTCGCTCTTCCGCGGCACACGCGCCGACTACATCAACCCCATGATGCTTTACGCGGTCGCGCACGAGCCGGGAGCCAAGAATATCTCCCCGATCCTCGCCACTCCCATCCCCGGCAATCTCGGCGGCACCGAGGATATGAAGCGGATGCTCGATGCGCTCTTCAGCCACCCGAACTGCGCGCCGTTCGTCTGCAAGCAACTCATCCAACGCCTCGTGACTGACAACCCGAGCCCCGCTTACGTCTACCGCGTCGCGCAGAAATTCGCGAACAACGGCTCCGGCGTCCGCGGCGATCTCGGCGCCGTCGTCCGCGCCATCCTCACCGACTACGAAGCGCGCTCGCCCGCCGTAACCGACGACCCGGGCTATGGCAAATTGAAGGAGCCGCTGCTCCGCTTCACCGCCCTGCTGCGCGGCTTCAGCGCCACCTCCACCTCCGGCCGCAACACCCTTGAGGTCTACAACGCGCTCAATCAAGGCGCCCTCGAATCGCCCACGGTCTTCAACTTCTTCGAACCCGGCTATGTTTATCCCGGCCCACTCGCCGCCGCCGGTCTGATCGCCCCGGAATTCCAAATCACCAACGACACCACCGCGATTACGGTCCCGAATTACCTGCGCGACACGATTTTTAGAACCAACAATGCCGCCGGCACCAATTACGTGCTGAACTTCTCCGCCGAGCAGGCGCTCGTCGCCAACGTGCCCGCGCTCCTTGACCGGCTGGGCGAGATCCTCGCCGGCGGACAGTTGAGCACCGCCACCCGCACGCGCGTCACGACGGCGCTCGCGGCGCTGCCCGCCGCCACTTCGACCTTGGAGCGCGCCCAGACCGCCTCGCTGCTCGTCGCCACTTCGCTTGACGGTTCGACCCAAAAATAATTTTCCCCGCCCCATGAACGCTTCCCGCCGCCAATTCATCGGTCAGTGCTGCTCCGCCGTCGGCACCACCGGCCTCCTCTCCACGCTCGCCCAGCTCCGCGCCATCGGGGCCGTCACGAGCACGTCCTCCGGCTCCGCGACGCCATCGACGGCCGGCGCCGTGCCTTCGGACTACAAGGCCATGGTCTGCATCTTCCTCGCGGGCGGCAACGACGCGAACAACCTCATCATTCCCACTGGCTCGGCCTATTCGAGCTACGCCACGCAGCGCAGCGTCGTCGCCGTCCCCAATTCCGGCCTGCTCCCGATCACGCCAAAAACCAGCGACGGCCGCGCGTGGGGGCTCCATCCCAGCGTCGCCGAACTCGGCTCGCTGTTTAATTCCGGCAAGTGCGCCTTCATCGGCAACGTCGGCACGCTCGTCGAGCCCACGACCAAGGCCGACTACACGGCCGGCACGGTGAAGCTCCCGCCGCAGCTTTTTTCGCACAACGACCAGCAGGTCCAGTGGCAGAGCAGCGTGCCCGACCAGCCCTTCCGCACCGGCTGGGGCGGCCGCACCGCCGACCTCCTCGATGCCCTCAACGGCAACAGCCAAATCTCGATGTCGATCTCGCTCGATAACTTTAACAACTTCGAGGTCGGAAAAAACGTCGTCCAATACTCCATCAGCCCCGGCGGCGTCATCGCGTTCAACGGCAGCGCGGGTCGCGCCGGCACCAGCGACTTCGCCCGCTACAACGCGCAGAAAGATCTCTACGCCGCCTCCAATCCCAACCTGTTCGCGACCGCCTTCGGCGGACTTTCCGGCGACGCCATCGGCAGCAGTGAACTCCTCAGCAGCACCCTCACCTCCGCTCCGGTGCTGACCACCGTCTTCCCTGCCAATACCGGAGCGACGCCCAACAAGCTCTCCGACCAGCTCAAAATGATCGCCAAGCTGAT
>JBDSGI010000228.1:0-2911 GCA_039919035.1 Opitutaceae bacterium | reverse complement strand
TGCGGTCGCGGGGCGAGACGAGCGCGGCCGAGGCAGAGGTGCGTCGCATCGCCAACAAGGGGAAGATCACCGGGCGCTCTGACGTGAGTGTGCAACAGGCGCGTGACATCGTGCGCCGCGCGATCGCAACGCAGCCGCTGGCGGAACAGATTCGCGCCTACAATTCAGCCGTCGACACCTATGGTCGCGGTGCAGGGATCGGTTTCTTTGACGAGGTGGTGGCGGGCTTTGCCGAACACCTTTTGCAGCTCAACCAGCGGGCCGAGGCCGCGCGGGCGATCGAGCGGGCGCGCGGCGCGCTCAAGGTGGAGCCCAACAGCCAGCTAGCGACGGAGTTTTCGCGCCTTTCCGAGGCGGTGAAAGGGGCGAAGTAGCGCGGAGCTTTAGCCCGCGCTCGGGATCCAAAGTTGAGGGCGAAAGCTCCGCACTACCTCCACTGCACGAGCCGTAGATTGCATGACTGGGCTATCGCGCCGGGCGCAGAATTTCCAGTGCCGCGAGCGAGGCGGCTTGTCGCGTTCAAGTCGGAGCGTTTGGAAAATGTGCCCCACGGGCGTAGGGCGTCGCGCTCAGTTCTTCCGCAGCGCATTGGCGTTCGTGGCGACGGCGAGAAATGCCGCGAGCGCCGGTGTCGGCTCAGGGTTTGCGCGCCAGCCGAGGACTAGCCGGCTTTCCGGCGCCGGACCTCGCAAGGGTCGGAAGACGACCTCAGTCGGATGATGCTGGGCTTCAGAGGGCGTCATGAAGGTGGCACCAATCCCGGCGCGGACGAGCCCGATGCCGTTGGCGCGTGGCCAGACTTCCTCGGCGATCCGGGGCGTGACACCCACACTCGCGAAGGCGGCCAGAATCCGATCGTAGAAGCCAGGGTTGTGCGTGCGCGGGAACAGCACAAACGGCGTCGTGGCCAAATCACGGAGACGCAGGCCGGCGCGGCGGGCCAGCGGGTGCGCAGTCGGGAGCAGCACGCCGTTGCGCTCGCGCAGCAGCTCCCGCGTCGGCAGGGAGGGTGTCGGAGCATCCGGGTGAAAAAAACCACACCCGAGCTCGCCCGCTTGGAGCGCGGAAAGCTGGGCGGAGGTGGGCGATTCGGTGAGTTCGAGCCGGATGCCCGGATGCTGCTCGTGAAACTCCCGCAGGATGCGCGGCAGCACGGTGGCCATGGCGAGCCCGGTGAAAGCGACGCGCACGTGCCCGACCTGCCCGCCCGCGAGCGCGGCCAAATCCGGCTGAATCGCCGCTAGCTGCCGCAGCAACGGCTCAATGCGCTCCAGCAGCAGCCGGCCGGCTGGTGTGAGCTCGACGCCGCGGCGGGTGCGGTTCAGCAGGTCCGAGTCGAGCGCGGTCTCAAGTTGCGCGATGGCCCGGCTCAGCGCGGGCTGGGCGACGGCGAGGGTCTCGGCCGCCTTGCGGAAATGGAGCTGCCGCGCGACCTCGCGGAAGTAAACGAGGTGGCGAAGCTCAAATGGCAGTTGATACTCGCGCGGCATCACAGAGAGCGAAAAGAGTATTTCCCGGCATGACAAGGATCTGGTAGCTTGTGGTCGAATTTGTAGGGCGTCTGTCTTGCAGACGCTGGGCTGGGCGGACGGAGGCGTCTGCAGGACAGACGCCCTACGCACTCGATCCATCCCATGCCCAAATCCCTCTTCGAAAAAGTCTGGGACGCTCACAGCGTCCGCACCCTGGCGAACGGCCAGACCCAGCTCCTCATTGGCACGCACCTCATCCACGAGGTGACGAGCCCGCAGGCGTTCGGCATGCTCCGCGATCTCAAGCTCAAGGTCGCGATGCCGAACCGCACCTTTGCGACGGTGGACCACATCATCCCCACCGATCAGCTGGTGGAGCCTTACCGCGACCCGCTCGCGCAGGCGATGATGGACGAGCTGCGCACGAGCTGCACCGAGTTTGGCATCACGTTTTTCGATCGCGCAACCGGGAAGCAGGGCATCGTCCACATCGTCGGCCCCGAGCAGGGCATCACGCAGCCCGGCACCACGATCGCGTGCGGCGACTCCCACACCAGCACGCACGGCGCGTTTGGCGCGATCGCATTTGGCATCGGGACAACCCAAATCCGCGACGTGCTCGCGACGCAGACGATCGCGCTCGGCAAGTTGAAGGTCCGCCGCATCAACGTCACCGGCAAGCTCCGCCCCGGCGTGTATGCGAAGGATGTTATTCTCCACATCATCCGTGTCCTCGGCGTGAACGGCGGCACCGGCTTCGCCTACGAATACGGCGGGGAGGTCTTCGACCGCATGACGATGGAAGAGCGCATGACTGTGTGCAACATGTCCATCGAGGGCGGCGCGCGCGCGGGCTATGTTAATCCTGACGAGACCACCTTTGCCTACCTCAAGGGCCGGCCTTACTCGCCGACAGGCGCGGCGTGGGACGCGGCGGTGGCGCGTTGGAAGAGTTTCGCGAGCGACGTTGGCTGTCACTTCGACGATGTCGTAAACATCGCCGCCGCGGAGATCGCGCCGACGGTCACTTGGGGCATCAATCCCGGACAAGGTATCTCGATCACGGAATCGATTCCCGATCCGGCGAAGGCCACGGCGGTGGATGAGAAGGCTTCGATCGAGGAAGCGCTTGCCTACATGAAGCTGAAGCCGGGCGCGCCGATCAAGGGCACGAAGATCGACGTGGCGTTTATCGGCTCCTGCACCAACGGGCGCCTGAGCGACTTCCAAGAAGTCGCCCGCTACGTGAAGGGCCGCAAGGTCGCGAAGGGCGTGAAGGCCATCGCCGTCCCCGGTTCGCAAATCGTCGGGCTCCAGTGTGAGAAGCTCGGCCTCGACAAGATTCTCGTCGAAGCCGGCTTCGAGTGGCGCGCCGCCGGATGCTCGATGTGTCTCGCGATGAATCCCGACAAACTCATCGGCGATCAGCTCTGCGCGAG
>JBDSGI010000227.1:0-5154 GCA_039919035.1 Opitutaceae bacterium | reverse complement strand
ACGACCTGACCAAGGACGACCGGCAAAGTCCGGGCCATGATCTTAAGGTCGAGGGCGACAGACCGGCGACTGACGTATTCCACATCCAGCTGCACCATCTCCTCGAATGTCGTGCGATTCTTGCCGGAAACCTGCCAGAGTCCGGTGAGGCCGGGCACACACTCCAGTCGGCGCCGGTGATGGGGAGCATATTGCTCGCATTCGTAAGGCAGGGAGGGACGAGGGCCCACCAGGCTCATCTCGCCCCGGAGCACATTGATGAGCTGGGGCAGCTCGTCCAAACCGCTGGCTCGGAGCAAGGAGCCGCCCGGAATAACCCGTTTGTCACCACGTGCATCAAGTTTCTGCATCGGGGTATTGGCGCGCATCAGCTCCGAAAAATGCGTCTGATGTGCGGTCACATTGGAGCTCACGTGCATGGTCCGGAACTTGTAGAGCTGGAATTTTCGCCCGCGCCATCCAATCCGTTCCTGGCGGAAAAACACCGGTCCCGGCGAAGCCAGACTCGTCAACACCACAACACCCAGCGTCGCAATCGCGAGCACCGGCAACGCCACCAAGCAGAAGGTCAGGTCCAACGCGCGCTTCCAACCCGGCAATAAAATTGCCGGTTCGGAAATTTGTGGCTCGGCCCGATGGGCAGATTTGGCTTTGCAGATCATGATGGCAGGAAACCGTGGTTTTTTTATTTCAAGAGGCCGTTGCCGGCTCGGCGCCGACGAAGCAAGCGGAACGGATCAGGCGACTAGCTTCGCGATCCGCGGATCAACCCACCGGCCCCGATGGCCGCCAACACGATGCCGCCGAGGAGCAGCCAGATTGATTTGTCGGTGGGAGATCCGGTAAACATCCGGGAGAAATCGGATCCAACAGAATTAGAGGCGCTGACGCCGTAGACGATTAACACGATGCCTCCGGCAAGGAGAGCGAGGGATAGGATTTTGTTCATGGCTGAAAGTGGAACTGGATTTAGGACGCCTTAACTTCTTCCGTTTCGAGCTGGGACCGGATCATCCAAGCATCCTTTTCGTGTCGAGTCATCAGACCTGTAGGAAAGTCAGCGGTGCCCGCATCCATGAATTTTCCCGCACAAGCTTTGCTGTCGCTGGGGAGGCGCACCATCAACTCTTCGCGCAGGTCCAGCAACTCGGACAGCACGTCGTCTGCGGCTAAACCAATGCCGGGATTGGCTGACGTGCGGGCGGATTTCGTCCGGTTGCTCAGGCCAATATTAGTTTTCATCTTCAGGAATGCGGCACGGTTTTGACTTCGAGCCGTGCGCGCTCAGCCCGGCGACTTCACGGAAGCATGATGCCGGCCGTGATTCGACGGACCCGAACCCGGCTGCGTGGTGCCGATCAGGCGATTATTTATCCTAGGGTGCATGATGCGATGAGCTTTTTTCGGGGCGGCGGCCGACGGTGGGTCTCGGCGCTCTACGCTCTAGCGAAAATTCGTTGTATTCTATTCATTAGATTCAAGTCGAAGAATACGCGGAATTCCCGAGGGGCACTATGGGGCGTTACCCTACTCGTGCGGGGCCACCGCCGTCGGGCGCCTCGTCTGTGGCCTCCGAAAAGGTGCGCGCCCGGTTTGCCATGCGAGCTCGGCTTTCCCGCGCACGCGCTTTCCGAGGGCGCGCGCGAGGCGCTGCCCTGCCGCGCTGCCGCCCCTCCCTAGATGATCGTCACCTGCACGCTACTCTCGATGACGCCAGCGGCGATCGCGTAGCGGGTGAGGCCGGCGGTGTCGTGGATGTTGAGCTTCTCCATGAGCTGCTGCCGGTGCTTCTCGACCGTCTTAATGCTGATGCCAAGTTCGGCGGCGACCTGCTTGTTGGCCGAACCCTCGGCCACAAGCTGCAACACCTCGGATTCGCGCGAGGTCAGGCGCGTGCTGTTGGGCTTTACGGTGCCATTGCGGTCGCGCGGTTTCGCGAGAAAAGCTTGGAGTCGCTTGGCGATGGATGAGCTGAAAAAACGTTGCCCTTTCGCGACCTCTTGGATCGCCCGAGTCAAGACGTCGGCGGAAGTTTGCTTTTCAATAAAGCCCGCCACCCCCACCGCGATCATGCGCTCGATATACGCATCGTCGCTGTGCGCGGAGAGAATCACAATCTTGGCCGCGGGATTGGCGGCGAGGATCTGCCGCGTCGCCTCGAACCCGTTGAGCAGCGGCATGGCGATGTCCATGAGGATCACGTCGGGCTGGAGTTTTTGCGCCATCGCCACCGCTTCCCGGCCATCCCGGGCCTCGCCGACCACCTTGAAGTGCGCTTCGGCTTTGAGGAGCGCACACAAGCCCTGCCGCACGATGGCATGATCTTCGGCGATCAGGATGGTGCTTTGCGGGGGAGTTTTCATAATTCGCGGCTTTTCATTGCGAATGGGATTTCAGCCGGACCACTCGGGCTTCTGCCGGGCAGGTCCGGGGCGACTCGAAACGCCGTGCCGCTGACCTCCGTCCGCATCGGTCCCGCGATCCGGAGGCGGCTCCGCTCCACCGGCGCAGCCTGCGCATGGCGCACGCGATGGGGGAGCGCTTCCTGCGCGACGCGACCCAGCGCTTGCGCGTGGTCGCCATCGCCCAGACCCATGGCGCGGAGGTGAAGGCGGAGCGCCGCCCGATAGCGGGCGGACTGTCTCGTGCGGGTGTTCTTCATCAATCGTTGTCTTCCTGCGGGAGCCCTATGATCGCCGAGGCGAGTAGGTTTTGGTTGAGCGGCACGGGCAATGGGTCCTCGGCGGGAGAAACCTTCCGTCTCGCGATCATCAAACGCACGGGATCGACGATTGGCGAGCGGTATTCACCTACCCGGCGGGCGCATCTCACCTTCTTGCCCACGGCGTGGGTTCCGTAGCGAGGGGCGTGGGTGGTCCGCGCCCGGCTTGCGGGGAGGGCGCCTGCGAGGCGCGCCCCTACGAGGGAAAAACTAAGAGGCGCGGCTGCGCGGCGACCGACGGCGAGCCACAACGGATCAAATACTTACTTAACCCCATAGCACCATCGGAGCCGGCCGGCTATGCTCACCGGGCCAATCCGCGATCCCTGAATATCCGACGCAAAGCGAAAACCAAACCCATCCCGGAACACCATGCTACGCTGGGCGCTCGTCTTTCTCGCGGCGGCGATCATCACCGCCGTTTTCGGTTACACTGAAATCGCCACTGCCGTGGCGGGCTTGGTGCGGACACTTTTCTACATCTTTGCCGGCTTGTTCATTGTCACCCTGCTGCTACACTTGCTGCGCAGCAGCTCGGTCGACTGAGGTCGGAACGCCGAACCCGGACCGCCGCGACGCTCCGTCCGCCAACCATGCCCGTAAAATTCAAGGACTATTACGAGACCCTTCAGGTCTCGCGCACCGCCACGCCGGAGGAAATCAAGGCGGGCTTTCGCAAACTCGCCCGCCTCTACCATCCCGACGTCGCAAAAAACAAGGCCACCGCCGAGGAGAAATTCAAGGAGATCAACGAAGCCAACGAAGTGCTCAGCGACCCGGAGAAGCGCCGGCGCTACGACACGCTGGGCGCCAACTGGCAGGATACCGCCGCCCCCTCATCGTCCGGCGAAGCGCGGCGGGGCGGCGGCGCTCACGGCGGAACCGCCGGTGAATACGAATTCGGGGGCACGGGCTTTAGCGATTTCTTCGAGTCCTTCTTCGGCAGTGGACGCCAGGGATTCGGCTCGGCCCACCGCGCCCGCCCTGGCATGGGCGGCGAACGAGCGTTCACCGCGCGCGGTGAAGACATCGAGGCCGACCTACTTGTCACTTTGGAGGAAGCGCTGCGCGGTTCGGCCCGCAAACTGACGATGCGCCGGCCCGGAAACAACGGGACGGATGGGCGCACAGAAACCTATCAAGTTAAAATCAAGCCCGGCGCTCGCGAAGGACAACGCATTCGCCTCGCCGGTCAGGGTCACCCCGGCCTCGGCAGTGGCCATGCAGGCGATCTTTATTTGCACGTGCGGCTCGCGCGCCATCCAGACCTTGGGGTGCAAGGCACCGATCTCGTCTTCGATCTGGAGCTCGCGCCTTGGGAGGCGGTGCTCGGTGTGCAGCTGAAGATTCCCACGCTCGACGGCCCCACGTCGCTCCGCGTGCCCCCCGGCACCGCCGGGGGCAGCCGCCTCCGGTTGCGCGGCCTCGGCCTGCTCGGCGAGGAGGGCGGTCGCGGCGATCTCTATGCGAATGTGAGCATTCAAACGCCGTCGGCCGTCTCGGCGGAGGAGCGTGCGCTCTGGGAACAACTGGCCAAAGTCTCTCCCTTCAACCCAAGGAGCAAATCATGAATGAAGCGATGCGGCGCGAGCAGCGAATCATAATCCTACGGCCGGGAGGAGACGCCCAGCTCCTCTACTCGCTGGAGGCGGCCGCGCAGTTCACCGGAGTCCACTCCGACCTCCTGCGGCGCTACTGCCGGATGGGATTGTTGGGCGAAGCGCGAGCTGCGGCGGAGGCGGAACTGATTTTTGACGACAATGCACTTTACGAGGTGCGGCGCATCGAGCGCTTTCGCCGGCGCCACCACGTAAACCTGCGCGCGCTCCCGCTCGTCTGCGCCATGGCCGGGGCCATCGCACGATTGGAAAGGGAAATCCGCCTGCTGCGAAATCACTGACGAATGAAGCAGGCCGGTCTCAGCTCATTTTTTGAACCGTGAAATCCTCCCTCGCCATCGCCGTCGCGTGGCTGGCCATGGCGGGCGGCCCATGGGAAAGCACCGGCTGGAGTGCGACCGACCCGGCGCCGCACGGCATCCCGAAATTTTCGCAAGTCGCCCCCGGCGTCTGGCGCGGCGGCCAACCCACGGCGGAAGGATGGCGGTATCTCAAATCACTCGGCGTGAAATGGGACGTGAAGCTCAACCCCGAGCGGCAGTCGTCCGATGCCGAAGCTGAAGCCCACGGCATCGAGATCATCTACCTTCCTATTTCATGGGTGCACCAAATCCTCGCCAAGCCCGCCCGAACGACGCTTGCGGCCGCGGTGTCGGCCCTCACGCGAACCAACACGTTCGTCCACTGCGAACACGGCGAAGATCGCACCGGACTGGTGGTCGGGGCGTATCGGGTCATGATCGAGCACTGGACGAAGCACGCCGCCTATCAGGAGATGAAAGCCCACGGATTTCACCCTCTGCTCCTCGGCCT